>NZ_DDDQ01000122.1:1138-11826 GCF_002336325.1 Roseivirga sp. UBA1976
AACATAATATTCATAATACCGATACCACCAACTAGCAATGATATAGCTGCAATAGCCGCCAATACAATATTGAATATATTTTGAGTTCGCTGTTGTTGCTTAAGTAGCAATTCCGGAATAGTGATTTCAAAGTCTACCACACCGTAGTGCCTACGCTCTAACATACGCGCCAGAACATCGGCTGTAGGGTTGAGTTTAGCAGACTCTTCTACCTGCACTACCAAACGGTCAATCTGATGATAATTCTTTGGTTTGTCATTAGACGAATCGTTTCCCCCACCTGAAATAGAAATCATACCTCGGAAGCCGCCAAAAATTTGAATGCTTGATCCAAAGCTTTTCTTTAAACCGGAGCCGGTTACCAAGTCGCGGTTGATGTAACGAATGAGCACCGTTTGAATAGGTGTATAAACATCCATGTTATAATCTCGAATTCCGAGGTTGTTAATGGCCTTTTCAGAAATAAAACGCTCCTTGAGTACACCAATCACTTTTAACCATTGGTTCCCCACTTTGATTTGCTGTCCGATGGGGTTCTCGCGAGGGAAAAACTTGGAAGCAATGCCTTTTCCAATAATGCAAACAGGCATTCCGAGCCTAAGCTGTTTCTCGTTGAACATTTCGCCATCGAGCAACTCAAAATTGGCCACTTCAAAATAAGCAGGTTCAACACCTACCAACTTAGAGCTTCTTCTGATCCCGTTTTTAATAATGTAAGTCTCTAAAAGAATCTCAGGGCTGAGTTTCTTAACACCGGGAATGGTATTTTCAATGCTCTCTACATCGAGTAATTTAAGTCCGGGAGAAAACTTCTTTTTGTCTTCATCGTCCGACTCGCCCAACTTTTGTTCTACCTGCTCTATGTTGGGTTGTACAATAATATTATTGACTCCCACCAATTCGATCTGCTCCAGGATTTCGTTCTGCGCTCCATTTCCGATCGCTAGCATGGCAATAACTGCTGCTACCCCGAAAATGATACCCAACGCTGTCAGAAGCGATCGCACCTGATTGGCCAACACTGCTTCTAAGGCAATGTAGAAATTGGAAAGTAAACTCTTTTTATTCATGCGATTTAGAGTTTTGGGGCTTATCGGTTAGGCTGTCCTGATCGGGCGGCACCTTCTCTACCTGAAGAACCGCCTTGAGGGCGCTGACCACCTCTCATCATGTTTTGCAGTTGAGATGGGTCTGTTATTCCCCGGTCTTTCAATCGTTGAATCATTTCGGGAGACATTGGCTCTCCATTAGGCAACACCCATTTAGAGGCATCGTCCAAAGAGTTTTCAGGATCTGTAGTCTCGTACTTCTGATTTCTCTTGCCATTCAACTCAGGCAATAACTTAGGTTCTTTACCCTCAATGTTGTCAGGACGACTTAGGTATAATACCTCGCCCGGCTCAACACCCTTCTCAATAACAGCTTCGTTGCTATTGGTTAGCCCCACTAGCACTTCTTGCAAGGTGCCATTCTTTTTGATCACGTAGTTAATGGAGTCATTGTAGGTATTAAGACATTCCAATGGTACGTATACCACATCTGTGAGCTTCTGAGTGATAATAACATTGCTGGTTGTCATGGCTGGTCTGAGGTCGCTGTCTCTTTCGTTTACCCTTACCACAACTTCAAATACCTTAGCGTCAGAGTTAGGGTTTTGTTGTCCAACTCGGGCAACTCTGATTACGCGTCCGGTTAATTTCTTTTCAGGAAAAGCGTCCAAACCAATTTGAACTTCTTGTCCCACTTTTACTTTTCTGATATCTACCTCGTTGATGTATGTTGTAGAAATCATGCTGGAAAGGTCGGGCAACTCGGCTACTTCTGGGTTCCAAACATTTATTTGTGAGCCCTCAACAATTCGTTCGCTTCCCATTTTGGTATAGATAACCATTCCGGCCTGAGGAGCCAGTATTCGGAAATCTTCCAATACCTTTTGCATATTATCATAGCGCGACTGACGTCTTCTCAAATCGGCCGTCTCTTCAATCATCTTTGCTTTGGCCTGCTGAATTTTGAGTTGATATTCTTCCAGCGCCCGGTCTTTATCGCGCTTAAGCTTTTCTAACTCATTCTCATATTTCTTGATGGTGGCCGGTGGTTCATACTGCGATTGCTCAAGTTGCAATTGCTTCTCTTCAATCTGATAGTCCAGATTAATAAGTTTATCGCGCTCACTTCTAAGAGTTAGTGCAGTATCGATTTTGGCGTTGTCGAACTCGGCAATTTGAGCATCCAGCTGTTCTTTCTCTTGCTGGATTTTATCATATAGCTCACTAGGGTCTAATTGGGCCACAAAGTCGCCTTCTTGAACCTGGGTGCCTTCTTCTACTAATCGCTGAACTGTAATTTGACGAATACCATACTCTCTGGCATTTATTGGCCCCATGATTTTGGTCGACCTTTCAGCGGATAATTCACCGGTTGTCGTAACCTCTACAGTAAAG
Source organism: Roseivirga sp. UBA1976 (assembly GCF_002336325.1). NCBI lineage: Bacteria > Pseudomonadati > Bacteroidota > Cytophagia > Cytophagales > Roseivirgaceae > Roseivirga > Roseivirga sp. UBA1976. Next base: position 3,583 of record NZ_DDDQ01000122.1, read on the forward strand.
GAGCCTTTTTCTGCTGTTGCGAACAGCGCAGGACCTTCTTCTGCCGAAGAGGGATTGAACACTGTGGCAGCAACAATAATGGCTGTTACTACAACTAAGGCGAAAATGGTGAGTTTCTTTTTCATGACTCTTTTGTCTCTACTTAAAATATGTTGGCGAAATTATGTTTATTCTTGCTGGATTTTCATCCACCTAAAAAACTTTAGCACCTCTAAAATAATTAGAAAGTGCGCCTTTTACAGCTTTTAACAAGCTATGGTGTAAACTGCCTCCTTTTTTATTTGTTCAACACCACAGATTGCCAAAGGCTCATATTTTTAGATGTTTTAAAGGGTTTAATGGTTTAATAAAAATTTACCCATTTATAGGAGCGGTAAATAAGCCTCATTATTTGAAGCATCAATGTTTGGATGGACTTAGGCCAAAAAGTATTGATTTCTATCTTTGACGAAACTTAGACCATGAAGAAGCTCATAAGTTTAACCCTAAGGTTTGTACCACGCAGGTATCTGCAATACTTCAGCCATTATATTCTCCGATTTGTGAGTCTCTTTATGCGCGGCAATAATGTGGAGTGCCCTATTTGCGAAATAAAATACCGAAAGTTTCTTCCTTATGGCCGGCTAAACCCAAGACCCAATGCCTTGTGCCCGGACTCTCTTTCGCTGGAACGGCACAGACTCATGTGGCTCTATCTTAAAGAAAGAACCAGTTTTTTTAACGCTCCTCATAAATTGCTTCACATAGCTCCGGAGCTTTGCTTTATAGATCGCTTTAAATCAATGGAGAATCTGGACTACACCACTGCCGACCTGGAATCTCCACTGGCCGATGTAAAGATGGACGTTCATGATATTCCCTTTGAAGACAATACCTTCGATGTGGTTTTTTGTAATCATGTAATGGAACACGTAGAAGATGACATCAAGGCCATGTCTGAGATTTATCGTGTATTAAAAAAGGGAGGCTGGGCCATCATTCAATCTCCACAAGATTATAGCCGCTCTACAACGCTCGAAGATCCCAACATTACCGACCCCAAAGAACGTGAAAAGGTATATTGGCAGGCCGACCACGTAAGACTCTATGGCCTTGACTATGGCCAACGCCTCCAAAAGGCAGGGTTTACGGTAAAAGAAGATCGTTTTGTAATGGAACTGCCAAATGAAATGGTAAGGCGCTATGCGCTCCCAGCTAATGAGATTATTTATTTCTGTGCAAAAAACTGATTTCCTCTAGGCCTTATCACTTCTGCAACTATCCCCATTCCATAAGCATATAGCTGAATGAATGAGGTAACAATACTAAGCACCCCCACTCTAAGACTTTTGTTCTTTACAACACTATGTAAGAATATGGCCAGATAATAAAACATCAGAACAAATGCCCCAAGTTTAAACAGGCTGTGTGAGTAGAACAGCGTGGAGAACCATCCATAAATTATAAATACAAAAAAGAGTGGCAATAGGTGAATTAACTTCATTTCTCCGGGCCAAAAGCGGTTTACATTGACTCTGGCTCTTCCAAAAAAATGTAACTGCTTGTAAAATTGGCTTAGGCTTGTTCTTCTTTTATGATATACATAGGCCTCTGGAATAAGTGACGTCTTAAAGCCTGACTGGAGTATTCTTATACTAAACTCAATATCTTCTCCCATCCGGGTTATTTTATAGCCACCCGTGGTATCGTAAACCTTACGGGAAATACCCATGTTGAAACTGCGAGGATGAAATGTTCCTACATGTTTCTTATTCCCTCGAATTCCTCCTGTAGTTAGAACGGAGGTCATGGAATAGCTAATTGCTTTCTGTAAACTACTGAACGAGGTGTGGGCTTTATCCGGCCCTCCAAAAGCATCTGCCGGCTGCTTTTCTAAAAAGCGATTAACCGCATCAAAATAGTGTGGTGGCACAATGCAGTCAGAGTCAAAAACAATAAGGTAATCGCCCGCAGCCTTATCAAAACCAAAGTTTCGACTAAAGCCTTGCCCGCTGTTCTCTTTAAAATAATACCGTACCCTGAGCGTATCCGAAAAAGAGTCCGCCACGGATTTACAAGTCTTAGTTGAACCGTCTTCTACAAGGATTACTTCAAAGTTCTTATAGGTTTGTTGAACGAGCGAGTCTAAAAGCTCTTTAACCTCATCCGGACGGTTATATACCGGAACGATCACAGAATAATAGTGCATTACTCAACCCCTATGGTTTGGTCTATGATGTAGTCGTTTTTACGATGGTTGTTCATAACCATCATTTCTCCAATAAACCCGGCCAAAAAAAGCTGTACACCAATTATAATGGCCGCCAGCGATAAAAAGAACAACGGTTGTTCAACTACATCTCTGTAGTCTGTTGTATGGATAATATAAATTGCCCTAAGCTTCTCCCATATAATCCATAGCACCATGAAAAAACCGGCTAGAAAAGACAATGTACCAAGGGTACCAAAGAAATGCATTGGGCGTTTCTTATACTTGCTTACAAATGAAATGGAGAGCAAATCGAGAAACCCATAAATAAACCTTTCCAAACCAAACTTGGTCTTTCCATATTTACGCGCTCTGTGCACTACTTCTTTCTCGGTTATCTTTTCAAAGCCATTACGCTTGGCTATTACCGGAATATAGCGGTGCATTTCTCCGTATATCTCCAGTGTTTTGACCAATCGATAATCATAGGCCTTAAGCCCACAGTTAAAATCGTGAAGACGAATACCTGAGAGTATGCGAGTAACCCAGTTGAAAAACTTAGATGGCACTGTTTTGCTGATGGGGTCATGACGCTTCCTTTTCCAGCCCGACACCAAATGATTCCCATCCTTAATCATACGATAAAGTTCTGGAATCTCGTCCGGACTATCTTGCAAATCGGCATCCATGGTAATTACAACCTCGCCCGAAACAAATCTAAACCCCGTATTTAAGGCTGCCGATTTACCATAGTTTCGGTTAAATCGAATGCCCTTGATAGGGTATGTACCTTTCAACTCTTCAATCACCTTCCACGACCCATCACGACTACCATCATCGACCAAAATCACCTCATAAGAAAAGCCATGTGAGTCCATCACACGGCTTATCCATTGAATCAATTCGGGAATTGACTCCTCTTCATTAAAGAGTGGTATAACTATCGAAATATCTATCAAGCTAGAATTCTTCGGCTTCATTCTTTGTAACTGCAGCAACAATTGCCCCAAAGATTAGGCCTGCAAAGATAGCCGAAATTATGCTGGCTATTACCAAAAACTCAGCCGTATTAAAGAACTCAACCCAATCGGGCACCGGTTGATTTGGATCAGGAGCTGGACCAAACGACTGATTAGCTCTCTGTTCTTTCAAGAAATCCATATAATCCGGGTCGATCATTACATATACATACTGAAGCACGGATCTCACAATTCCACCAATAAAAGTAACCCACATGGAAACAGAAAATCCTTGCCCAAAAGACATGAATCCTCCATTTTCGGCCTTAAAGTTCTTACAGGCCAATACCAATGCTGTAATTACAACACCCCAGCTAATTGGTATACCGGCAAAGCCTAAATCTAACCGGGCTGCCGCACTACCAATAAAAATCATAGCGCTAATTAGCCCAAATATGAGACCGTATTTACGACCAACAGCACCTGTTGTTATTTGCTCTTCCATAATTTTTGATTATAAGGTTGATATCTAGAAAAATACTTATTTATCTCAAGTTTACCTACAAATGATAAAACTGCATAGGTTTTTACTTGAGCGACAGATAAACCGGATTAGCGAATTATTTCGGCCGTTGGGTTCTAAGTACAATTGAAAAAATAGGTGTTAAAAATAAACCAATGATCACCTTTTTAACGAAGGCATCGAAAATCAGCGAACCTTTGGTTATCTCTTTAATGCCATCTAATTGTTGTTGATAAAACTGCTCCGGGTTTTCCTTTACACGACTCATCATTAGTTCTTTCATTCCTTCAATCTCCTCCAACTGCACAGCTTTGTAAAGTTCAAAGTAGCCGGGCTCTATCCACAACACAAACAGCATAATAAACAGGGAATAAATAATCCCTATAAACACATAACTTAAAAAACCAATGGACATGCCATGATAAAACCGAAGCTCTCCTTGATTGTAACGAACCTTGAACTCGCGTATAGGAAGCACACAGAAAAAACCAACAATTACTATATCCAATAAGAACGAAACAAGGTTTCTCCAGGGCTGTTGGTCCAAGTAATAGAAGACTACGAAAGACAATACCGCCAACAAGCCTCCGGCAATACCGTAGCGAATACCAAGCTTGGGAATAATGGGCCTTACTTTCATATGTCGTTCAAAACAAGTTGACCATTATTGATAATCCCGAGCACTTTGCCTTTGATAGTCTGGCCAAATAAAGGTGAAGCAACCGATTTTGACTTATTTGTATGGTCATTCATTGTCCATTCGTCATTATTGAAAAGAGTAAGACAGGCACTCTCCCCTTCTTTGATCTGGGGCACTCTCAGTTGTAGTAACTTTCTAGGCTTTGAAGTAAAGAGTTCTATGGAGTCAAATAAAGAACCTCCCAAAGCCTCACTTACAACCCCAAAAAAGGTTTGTTGATTGCTCGATCCGAAATCGGCCAAGTCAAACTCCAGTTTTTTACTCTCCTCATCATGAGGAATGTGGTCAGACACCAAACAGTCTACCGTTCCATCCAATATTCCGTCTAACAAGGCCATACGGTCTGTTTCTGTCCTGTATGGAGGGCTCACTTTAAGAGAGGTGTCATAGTCTTGCAAGTCTTCATCCGTAAACTTCAGGTAGTTTACCCCTACATCACAAGTCACGTTCAACCCTTTTTTCTTAGCCACTCTAATCAACTCCAGGCCTTCACCCGAAGAAACCAAACTAATGTGTAGTCTCCCCCCTGTATACTCCAACAGATTCAAATCTCTTTGAATCATAAGCGTTTCAGCAAGAACAGGTATACCTTTAAGGCCCATCAATGTGCTCACTTTACCTTCATTCATATGTCCAAAGGAAGAAAGCATTTCATCTTCTGCCTTGTTAATCAGCAAACCGTTAAACTTCTGAAGATATTGTAAGCCTTTGAGCATGATGTCCGAATGCCATACAGGACGCAACCCATCACTAAAAGCTTGGGCTCCTGCAGTGTGCAAATCGATCATTTCAGTCAATTCCTTGCCTTCACAACCCAATGTAAGAGCAGCCATTGGGTGCAATTGCACAGCCGAACTCTTATTCCACTTATGATAATATGAAACAGCATTTTTTGAGCTAATCACAGGTGAGGTATTTGGCAAAAGAAGCACGTCAGTAAAGCCTCCTGAAGCTGATACCGCAGCTCCTGATTCCAGATCTTCTTTGTGTTCATTTCCCGGATCTTGATAGTGCGCTCGCATGTCCATCCAGCCAATAGAAACACAAAGACCATCAGCTTCAATAATTTGGCCTTCATACTCAATATTATCGGCAATTGTTTTAATGATGCCGTTGCTAATGAGAAGGTCTTTATGCTGAAGGTGAAAAGAAGAAGATTTGTCGATTATTTGAGCGGAACGGATTAGAAACTCCATGCTACAAATATCGGATTAAAATTATTTCTGCAAAAAGAAAAAACAGTGCGGCAATTAAGAGTTGAGCCCATAAAGACTTGCCCACCACTCCAGCCTCTAAAAAGCGTGAGGCTGAGTTCTCCTCATTGAGGTCGATTACCGTTATTTGGTCGTAACCATTTAGTTCAGTCAAAACTTGTCTGTCAATTGGAGAGATATTCGATTCCGATTTAGGCACATTAAAGGCTATGGTACCATAAGATTCCCCTTCAACCGTAATCGAATAGTGCCCCGACCGAACAACACCTTTCGGAATCTCAAAAATAATTTGTCCACCAAGCATCCTCTGGTCAGGAGTAATTGCACCATCTTGCCCCTCAAAAGTCACCACCTTGCCAATAAGCTCATCCTGGTTTGGATAAAAGATGGTCTCCTGGTCGGAATAATAGTAAACCTTCGACAGGCTGGCCTGGCTACCAAGTGCCAGCTTATACATCACCGGTACAAAAAGAGCATGGTTAGTATAAGAGGTATAACTTTCGTTAAAAGGAGAAGTATAGAAAAACAAATTGCCCGTTCGGCTCACCTTGGCCAAAAAACTTCTTCCGTTCTTAAACGTAAGATAGTCCAGCTCGCTATTAAGTAACCGCCATGACACGGAAGCTTCTGGCATCTCAATACGCTCATCGGGCTCCTCGAACACTCCATCAAATATCGGGTTCTCAAAATCCGGCTGATTCAGTTCAACTCTTTCGGCAATATCTGAAACAACTTGTATTCCTAAACGTGAAAGATCACTAGACCTGGTATTCCTATCTGGCACAACTATTACGCTGCCCCCTTCATTCAATCGATTTTCTAGAGCGTTCACCAACTGATTTGAAAATTCAGTCAGCTGATTAACAACAATTAGGTTAGCAGAAGATAATACTTCGTTATCCAGAAATCGTGAGTCCATTCTAACAAAGTCAAACATTTCGTTCTCGCTATAGAGTGCCTGTATAAACGAAGGAGAAGATGAGTCAAAAATCTCAATTACTTTGATCTTATCTAGAGCATTAATCGATAGATAAAAAGAATTATCGAAGAGTAGACCTGAATCATCAATCTCTACCAGAACACGCTCAAGACCTGCCGTTCCTTGTGGAATCTGAAACTCATGATCTTGAATTAACTGATTACCAAAATCTATTTCGGCAGTCCCAAAAAGCTGTCCATCAATATTGAGCTTCAAGTTAACTACCTGCTCATCCCTGTAGTTTCTTCTAACCTTAAGTTTTAACAAATTAGAAAAAGAACCTGAAAGAAAGGTGTTCTCCAAATAAGCGGTATCTATATATACATTAGAGACTTCTTCAGGTATTATGGGCACTATATAATAGTTATTACTTGTGTCCATACGGATAGCTTCAAAATCAAACTTATTCTGAAAATCAGAAAAGAGATAAATATCCCCTCTTAACCCTGCTGCACTAATTCGTGTCCCAACTTCTGACAAGGTTCTATCGGCTTCAATCTGCTCCAACTCAGTCAGCTGTTCAGAAACAGACTCCTTGGAATATTCTAGACCCAGAGAGTTTCCATAGCCATTTTCCAGGAGATGAAAGGAGGTGCCATCCGGATAGGCCAAAATAACATCCGATGCCTCCCTAACCAGCCGGTTAAAGTCATATTCACTATCCGTACCGGACAGGCTCAAAGAATTATCTAAGTATAGTATAACCCTCTCTTGAAGGGCCAAATCATCATCTCCATCCTTCAGTGTTGGCCTGGCAAAGGCAAGCACTAATAGTGAAACAGCTAATATTCTACACACCAATATCAGCAACTCTACCGGCTTTCTCTTAGCCGAACTCTCCTCCTTCACTTTCTTTAAAAAGGAAACATTTGGAAAGTACTGTCTCTTCGTTCTCCTAAGATTAAAAAGGTGAATTATGACAGGTATCAATATGGCAAACAACCCAAACAACACATTTGGAGCCAAAAATATAAGCTGAGCATTCATATTCTACTTTTCTATTACTAGTAGTGAACGCAAACTAGCGAAATAATTTATGCTTACTACACTAGTCTTTTAAGTAGCCTGACAAGAAGTATAAGCGGGTTTATATAGTGCGAGTGTGATATGGAGTTGAGATAGGGTATGTTTAAAAAATAAGGGCATAAAAAAAGGGACCCTTTGATAAGGATCCCTATAATAAGATCGGCAGCGACCTACTCTCCCACCTGTAAGGGCAGTACCATCGGCGCAGGCGGGCTTAACTTCTCTGTTCGGGATGGGAAGAGGTGGGCCCCGCCGCCATAGCCACCTTAGAATCTTTGACCTTCAGCCCATGGCTCTCGGTCTATATTTTCCACCTACGGCTTTCACCGGGTGGTGACATTTCAGTTGTAAGAGTATCACACCACAAAGACTGGCTACGGAAAGTTTACGGGTAATTAGTACTGCTCGGCTCTGACATTCCTGCCCTTGCACCTGCAGCCTATCAACGTCATCATCTCTGACGTCCCTTAAAGGAAGTCTCATCTTGGGGGGAGTTTCGCACTTAGATGCTTTCAGCGCTTATCTCTTCCTGACGTAGCTACCCAGCAATGCACCTGGCGGCACAACTGGTACACCAGCGGTCAGTCCAACCCGGTCCTCTCGTACTAAGGTCAGGTCCCCTCAAACTTCCAACGCCCACAACAGATAGAGACCG
>NZ_DDDQ01000084.1:0-8462 GCF_002336325.1 Roseivirga sp. UBA1976
AGGAAAATATCCGCAATCTCATTTAGGCTCTGTTGAGATACCGGATAAAACAGGTCTTTTTGAGAGTTTAAGGCCTGTTTTTCCGGCATGATGTTCTTTTCGTACATCGAACTCAGGTTATCTTAATAAAAGAGATATGCCAAAGGTTAGTGTATTCGGGTTCAGGTTAAAATTAAATCGGTCCGATTCGGAGTTTCCTACCTTTTGCGAGGTATAGGAGATGTCGCCAAAGGTACTTTCAAGGGCAACTTTCTCGGTAACAAAATATGAAAGCCCTGGCCTAAAACTTATAGCAAATGAGCTTTGATCCGTAGAGTTTCCCAGTTCACCGGTTCCCATATCTATCTGAGGCTGGTAAAAGAGGTAAAAATTGTCGGCCAGAGACTTATAGAATCGGGCATAAGCTCCGTAGGTAAACAAAGTGTTCTTGGTTCCATTATTCTTAGAACTACTATAACCAAGTACTAAACCCAAATTAGTTTTCTCCGATAGAAATAAACCACCTCGGGTACCGATAAGGAAGTTAGAAATTTCAGTACCTATGGCGTCAATTTTTGTGTACCCCAAATTTCCGTTTAAAAGCACATCGCCTTTTTGAATCTGAGCCTGTGCCGTGACCCCAACGAATAGGAGTAACCCCATTAAAAACAATTTTTTCATAATTCTGAGTTTTTATATGTTGAAAAATGTAAAAATAAACATGTGTAGCAACGTAAGAACTAAGCCTTTGATTGTGTAGAACTATACGACAGGTAGTAAATTATTTTGAATGGTTACATGATGGGTGTTAGATAGTCATTTGTTCACTAAAAGAGCTCCGGTGTTTCGCCATTCAGAACCAGGCACGAAAACAGTGTTCTCATGGCTTTTTCAGAGTCTACATTTAAGGTTGCTTAATTGCCTATGTGGTTAGATTACAGTCGGTTATTTCCTTTGCTTCAATAACATGATTTATATCAGTTTTTCAGCTAATTACCGTCAGCTTGCAATCCTGCGCACACAGCTACCTTCGAATCAAATATTGATTAACCCAAGCTGTGACTATGGAACTCGAACAATTCAGGTATGACAACAAAATCGTTAAGTACTTTGCTATTGCAACGGTAATCTTTGGAATTATCGGTATGCTGGTAGGGCTGCTAATAGCCACCCAGCTCTTTTTACCACAATTAAACTTTGGAATCCAATACACAACCTTCGGCCGAATCAGGCCACTGCACACCAATGCGGTCATTTTTGCTTTTGTAGGGAATGCCATGTTTGCCGGAGTGTACTACTCCATGCAACGCTTGCTCAAAGCAAGGATGTTTAGTGACTTACTAAGCTGGATTCATTTCTGGGGCTGGCAGCTTATTATTCTGGCAGCAGCCATCACCTTGCCTCTGGGTTATACCACCTCTAAAGAATATGCCGAGTTAGAATGGCCCATAGATATTGCCATCACCCTTATTTGGGTGGTGTTCGGTATCAATATGATTGGGACCATTCTTAAACGAAGAGAGCGACATATGTATGTGGCTATTTGGTTTTATATAGCCACCTTCGTCACCGTGGCCGTGCTCCATGTGGTCAACTCGTTTGAGATTCCGGTCACCTTTCTAAAAAGCTACTCGTGGTATGCGGGTGTACAAGATGCCCTGGTTCAGTGGTGGTATGGACATAATGCTGTGGCATTTTTTCTCACCACTCCCTTTCTGGGGCTTATGTACTACTATTTACCCAAGGCAGCCAATCGGCCTGTTTATTCATACAAGCTGTCTATTATTCACTTCTGGTCACTCATTTTTATATACATATGGGCAGGGCCGCACCACTTGCTTTATACCTCTTTGCCCGATTGGGCCCAGTCGTTAGGCACTGTATTTTCAGTGATGCTCATTGCTCCCTCGTGGGGAGGAATGCTCAACGGACTGCTCACCCTGCGTGGTGCCTGGGACAGAGTGCGCGAAGACCCGGTACTCAAATTTATGGTGGTGGCCGTAACGGCCTATGGTATGGCCACGCTTGAAGGACCCCTGCTTAGTATTAAGAACATTAATGCCATAGCACACTTTACCGATTGGATTATTGCTCACGTGCACGTGGGAGGCTTAGGCTGGAATGGATTTATCATTTTCGGTATTCTATACTGGTTGGTGCCTAAAATGTGGGGTACTAAACTGTGGTCTACCAAAGCCGCTAATGTTCACTTTTGGCTGGGCACACTGGGCATTATTGTATATGCTTTGCCGCTATATACGGCCGGAGTTGTACAAAGCCTGATGTGGAAGAATTTTAATGCGGAAGGCTTTTTGGAGTATCCTAATTTTCTGGAAACGGTAACACAGATAGTGCCCATGTACATGATGAGGGCCATAGGCGGACTACTGTACTTTACCGGTGTAATTATAATGGCTGTAAACTTGGTAAAAACGGCCCGTCAAGGCAGTTTTATTGCAAACGAGGCTGCAGAAGCCCCTGCACTGGAGAAGAAGAAAGTGGTGGGTGGCTACTGGCACAATCGCCTTGAGCGCAAGCCCGTGTTCTTTACCGTTTTAGTGTTGGTAGCTATACTCATTGGCGGAGTAGTAGAAATGGTGCCTACTTTCCTTATTAAATCTAATATACCCACCATTGCCAGTGTTCAGCCTTACACTCCATTGGAGCTTCATGGTCGGGATATATACATCAGAGAAGGTTGCAACAACTGCCACTCACAAATGGTAAGGCCATTCCGCTCAGAGACCGTAAGGTATAAAGGCGAATACTCTAAGGCCGGAGAGTTTGTCTACGACCATCCGTTCTTATGGGGGTCGAAGCGAACGGGTCCCGATTTGCACAGGGTAGGAGGTGCCTACAACAATACCTGGCATTTCAACCACATGGTAGACCCAACCTCTACCTCACCGGGCTCCATAATGCCCCCCTATCCGTGGTTATATACTCAAAGCATTGATCCGGAACTTACAGCCGGTAAGATTAAAGCCCTACGTACTGTGGGTGTGCCATATGAAGAAGGCTACGAGAAGGTGGCCAATGCAGAACTCAAAGAGCAGGCCACCCAAATATTAAAAGACCTTGAAGAAGACCCCAGCGGCTCGCTGCAGTCTTATGAAGCCCTGAACGAGGTTAAAATTACCGAGTCTTCAGAAATAATAGCACTCATTGCTTACCTACAGAGACTCGGAACCGACATTAAAGCAGAATCAACCGAAAACAAATAAGCCATGTTCAAATATTATTTCGAGCAAGTACACAACGTAGAGATATGGCCCATCATTTCGCTCATTATCTTCTTTGTATTCTTTATTGGGCTAATCGCCTATGTGTGGAAAATGCGCAAAGACTATGTAGAGCATATGCAAGAGTTGCCTCTGGCCGATGGTGCAGAAACAGAAATTGAGTCTCCGAAAAAAAGCCTACAACTATGAGCATAATCACCCATTTTAAACGAAAAACCGCTGTGCTTTTGGTAGCTGGTCTTATGCTACTCGGTACAAAAACCTATGCACAAAGCTCAAACTCTGCCTTGAGCCAGGAATCGATGCTCTATATTACCCTCGGACTGGTATTCGTGGTTTCAATACTGGTTCTGCTGGTTGCCATTTATGTGCTCCAATTGCTCAAGATTTTCATTAAAAAGGAAATGACGGAAGAGCAGAAAACCCAGCCATCTTGGTGGGCTAAGTTATGGGCTAAATGGAACGCTTTTCAACCTATGGAAGAAGAGGAAGAGCTTTTGCTCGATCATGATTATGACGGTATTAAAGAGCTAGACAATCATTTACCGCCATGGTGGAAGGGTTTGTTCTATGTAACCATAGTCTACTCGGTAATATATCTCCTGGTGTTTCATGTATTTAAAACAGCGCCTCTGCAAGACGAAGAATACGAGTTAGAAATTGCCGCTGCTGAGGCACTCAAAGCCAATAAGGAAGCCGATTTAGTTATTGACTTCGATGAAAATACAGTAACCGTAACCGATGATCCGGCCGAGCTGGCTGATGGACAGAAGTTCTTTGAGCAACAATGCAGCATTTGTCATAAGGCCGATGGTGGTGGACTGGCAGGACCCAACCTCACGGATAAATACTGGAGGAATGGAGGAAGCATAACCGATGTGTACAAAGTGATCAAAAACGGAGTTCCCAACACCGCCATGATTTCTTGGGAGGGACAGCTCAACCCCTTGCGCATGAGAAATGTAGCCTCGTATGTACTCTCCCTGCAAGGCACAAACCCTCCAGGAGCCCTGCCTCCGGATGGAGAACTGTATGAGCCGGAGAATTAATTGATCGTGAGACAGTCACAAAAATGTAATGGGCTGCGTCATTCCCGACTTGATCGGGAATCTCACCAGATTAACACGGGCTTAAGCGAGGTTTCCCGGTTTCATGGGAATGACGAGTGCGTTTTGAAGTGGCCAGCCGCAGTGTCTCAGGAGACTAAAAAATAATACCGATGGAGCAAGATAAAATAAAGGACCTCTATACTTACGATGACCAGTACCGGGACACTATTGCCACGGTAGATGAAAAAGGTAAGCGTGTATGGGTTTACCCCAAAAAGCCCAAAGGTAGCTACCATAATAAGAGAATGGTGGTGAGTGTAATTCTTCTCACCATACTCTTTGCCGGTCCCTTCATAAAAATAGGTGGGGAACCTTTCTTATTACTCAATGTTTTTGAGCGCAAGTTTTCAATTCTCGGAGCCGTCTTTTGGCCACAAGACTTCTTTATTCTAGCCTTAATAGCTATCAGCTTCTTTGTTTTCATCATCCTCTTTACCGTAGTTTTTGGTCGGGTATGGTGCGGCTGGGCCTGTCCGCAAACCCTGTTTATGGAAATGGTATTCAGAAAAATTGAATACTGGATAGATGGTGACGCGGCCCAGCAGCGAAAGCTGAAAAAAATGCCCTGGACAGGCTATAAAATTCGAAAGAGACTGGCCAAACATCTCATTTTCTCACTCATTGCCATACTCATTGGCCACACCGCCATGGCCTATCTCATCGGCATTGAGCAGGTGAAGGAAATCGTAAGTCGGCCACCTTCAGAGCACTGGGCAGGGTTCGTAGGACTCATAGCTTTTAGTGCCGTTTTCTATGCTGTTTTCGCCTTTTTGCGCGAACAGGCCTGCGTGGCTATTTGTCCTTATGGCCGTTTACAGGGAGTGCTTTTGGTCAAAGACTCCATGGCCGTGATGTACGATTGGTTGCGCGGAGAGCCCAGGGGTAAACTCAAACGAAATGAACAACGAACCGAGAAAGGAGATTGCATAGACTGTAAGCTCTGTGTGCATGTGTGCCCCACAGGCATAGACATTCGCAACGGAACCCAACTGGAATGTGTGAACTGCACCGCATGCATAGATGCCTGCGATGATGTGATGACAAAATTGGGTAAGCCCAGAGGGCTTATTCGGCCTACTTCTTATACCGCCATTGTAGAGGGTAGACAGCGCATGTTTACGCCCCGTGTGGCCGGATATACAGGAGTGCTTCTACTTTTAGTTACCCTGCTGGTAGTGTTTGTGTCTGGCAGGTCGGAGGTAGAGGCTACTGTGCTGAGAATGCCCGGTATGATGTACCAAAAACTAGAAGATGGCCACATTCAGAACATCTACAACATACAATTGGTAAATAAAACCGCTGAGGATATAGAGCTGTCTGTCCGGTTAAAAGATCAACCACGAGGGCTTGTTGAAGTGGTAGGAGAAGAAACTTTGATTTTGCCCGCTAAGGCAAAGTTAGACCGTGTATTTATTATTAAGCTTCCGCAAGAACAACTCAAAACCACTAAAACAGAACTCTCCATTCAGTTATGGATGGGTGAACAACTGATTGATGAAGTAAATACTAATTTCTTAGGACCTGTAACACTAGAAAAATGAATTGGGGAAACAGAATCGTATTGGCCTTTGTGTGTTTTATAGCCGGAATATTCTCCATGGCTTACATCAGCATGAATACAGAGTTTAGCTTGGTGGCCGATAATTACTACGAACAGGAATTGGCCTACGAAGATCAAATAGTTCGCATGCGAAATGCCAACCGTTTAGAAGCCGGGCCTGAATTTATTGTCGACCGTCAAAACCTTAAAGTGCAGTTGCGCTTTCCCGAGCAGTTGGCCAAACAGATTACCGGTGGCAAAGTTAAATTCTACAGAGCCAGCAATGCCAGGCATGATAAAGAGATTGAGCTTAAACTAGGCAGTGAAAATACCTGGGAGGTCGATGTGGCATCTTTTGTTAGCGGAGCCTGGAAACTGCAGTTGTTGTGGACCGATGGCCAAAAGGAATACTATCAGGAAATTGATTTTGTGATCTAATGCTGATGCTGTGGACAGGCTTTTTGTTTGGCTTATTTGGTAGCCTGCACTGTTTGGGCATGTGCGCACCCATTGTTTGGGCAATGCCGGTTAGGGCCGGCAGTCGGTTCCACTGGTGGAAGCTCCGCCTCAGCTACAACTTCGGCCGAATTATTACCTATTCTTTGCTGGGTAGTTTGTTTGGCTTGGCAGGGCACTCGGTTAGGCTTATGGGGTTTCAGCAGCACCTTTCCATTATTACCGGAGTTTTCTTATTGTTCTTTTTGCTCATTAACAAAGGGCGAATTCCTAGTGGTTTTAGGCTAAAGCCATTGTCTCGCCTTTTATTGAGAGTTAAAGCATCATTGAGCCGGCTCATGAACGGAAATACCGCAAAGACCAATGCTCTTTTGGGCTTCTATAATGGCTTGCTGCCCTGCGGTTTGGTATACATGGCACTTATAGCCTCATTGTCTATGGGCTCAGTGCAAGGCGGAATGCTCTACATGATTTCTTTTGGACTGGGTACACTGCCAATGATGATTGCCGCGGCCTGGATGGGTCGTTCGCTCCGATCGTTAAACCAATCCATGGTCAGGCGTTGGATCCCCCGATTTATAGTTCTGGTGGCGCTATTACTCATTGTGCGTGGTCTCAACTTGGGTATTCCTTACATCAGCCCCAAGCTGGTTAAAGGACAGGCCATTGAGCTTTGCGAACAGCCCTAGAATTCTTGGCTTTATGATCAAAATCATTATTTTCTAAGGAAATAATGATCAACTTGATTCTAACAGAAAACGAAACAAAGCAATCATGAAAACTATACTAGTACCTACAGATTTTTCGGAACAAGCTACCAATGCCACAAAGCTGGCAGCTGAGATGGCCCGACATTCGAAAGCCCGAATTGTCTTGCTCAATGTTATTGAGGGTACACGCAGCTTTGCCTTCAACACCATGGGAGAAGCCTCTGAGCCTGTTGGCGAAGAAGCATTCTTTATTAATAAGCTTATTGAAATACAGAAAAAACATTTAAAGGAAGCGGCCGCTCAAGAGGCACTCAAAGGACTTACGGTTGAAACCGTTTTAGAAATGGGAAGCCCCTACGAAAGTATTTCCAATCTGATAGCCGACTATAAAGCCGATTTACTCATAATGGGAACCAAAGGCTCCAGTGGGTTAGACGAAATACTCATAGGCTCCAATACAGAAAAAGTAGTGCGCTATGCCAAGTGCCCTGTAATAACTGTAAAAAATGAGGTAAGCCTTAAAGACATCAAAAACATAGTGTATGCCACCAATTTGTCTACCGATCAGTCTGCATTTATTCCTCATATAAAAACTGTTCAGTCGTTTACAGGAGCCCGGTTGCACTTGCTCAAGGTAAATACACCCAATCACTTTTACACTCAGCGGCAGCTCAATAAGGAGTTCGCCCGGTTTAAAGAGCAGCATGGGCTTCTTAATTGCACTACCAACATTTATAATGAGGTGACAGAAGAAGATGGTATACTTTATTTTGCTGAAGACCTTGGAGAGTGTATGGTAGCCATAGCCACTCATGGCCGAACAGGACTCTTGCACCTGCTCACCGGAAGTATTGCTGAAGACCTGGTAAACCATGCCACCATACCGGTAATGACCCTTTCTATGAAGAAATAGGAACAGCTTTATGAAAGCATACTTCAGAAACCGGAGTAGGGCTCAAAAGTAGCTCGATTTCCGGTTTCTTTTTTCACTTTAAGGCAATGAATAACTAATTTCGAAGCATGTCTAGGAAGAACAAAAGAGATAAGGGGAGAAGCGGAGTGGTTTATTCAACCAATCAGGACTTTGCCTATGAATATGAAGGAGGTTTTGAAGAAGAAACACTTGCTCCGGCTGAGCAAAACCTAAAAGTGATGCTCGACAAGAAAAGCCGAGGAGGTAAGCAGGTAACTCTGGTTGAAGGTTTTGTAGGTACAGATGAAGATTTGAAAGAGCTGGGCAAGATGCTGAAATCGAAGTGCGGTGTTGGAGGCACGGCCAAAGATGGTGAAATACTTATTCAGGGAGATTTTCGAGATAAGGTTTTGGAGCTTCTTCAGAGCAATGGATATAGAGCAAAAAGAGTAGGCGGCTAATGCTCAAAAGAAATTACATAGTAAGCCTTCTTCTTCTATTCATGTTAATGGC
>NZ_DDDQ01000066.1:0-8633 GCF_002336325.1 Roseivirga sp. UBA1976
GCAATGACGTCCTAAGAGGGGATATTTTGCTACTTCGTTACATCTAACTCAGGTTAATTAATAAACAAAAAAACCCCAGCTGCAAGCAGCCAGGGCACGATTTGGATGTATGTTATCCCACGTGTGGGATATTAGTAGGACGATTTGTCGTTGGGAATGTTTCCGCTGTTCGCTAATTATTTTTTCTTTTTCCTTAACTGGTTCCAGGCAATACCTCCCAAAGCTAGTGCACATAGTCCCCAGGCTATTTCCAGGTGTACATAGGAGAGAGGTATACTGGCAAGAACAGTCAAAATGCCAATGGCCCAAATCAGGTCCGCTTTGGGGTTACTTCTTCGGGTACTTATCTCACGGGTAGCCATATGCCTTTCGGCAAAGATGAATCTCAGCTTGGGGTAGTCATAAATCAAAAGCCACAGATTAAGAACAATAAGAAAGGCGTTGACATAAGGAGTGCCCTGCCAGCCAAGAGAAACCGTAACCATGAAAATATTCGAGATCATGGGCAAACACATAATTGCGCCAAGGGTGGCAAAACGCTGAGTAAGGAGTAGCAAACCTATGGTTACCTGACTGGCTCCAATAAACCGGGCATATAGCCCAAGCCCGTAGGTCGAAAGTTCATCTTCTAACCAAACAGGGCCAATAAAACCGGGGAAACTATGCTCGAAATACAGTTTGGCCATGCCGGAACTGAAGAAAGTAAGCCCTAAAAAAAATCGAACAACAATGATTAGTCTGGGCTGATGTTTTTGGAAAAGAGCTATCATATGGCTGAGGTTAATGCTAAATAATTCGTTTACGCTGCGTATCAATGGCGGCAATGGAAAAGACCACCGCGGCCAAAGCCAGACTTAGGTACACCGGTTCCATGTGGCTCCAGAGGCTAAAGTTTTCGGTACCAACCGGCCCGGAAGACAATACATGATAACCGTAGGGGTGATACCTGGCATATTCCCATCCTTGCACCAGAATCATAAACGATACAATGCCACCTACTCCAATACCTAAGGGTAGAATAAGGTTTTTGGTGCGCTGGCTTAAGTAAAAGTGTATGGATCCAAAGCCCAGTGTGGCCAGAAAGATGGTAAAACAATTGCCAAGCAAATGCCACAGATTAAACGGATCGGCAAAACCCAGGTCAGGATTGGCCAGGTGCACCAGCCAACCAACAGCGTAGGTCATTAGACCAAAGAGCATTAGGCTGCAAAACAACATGGCTATATACACCAGCATTTTGGAGCAGAACACATTCAGTCGGGAAAGCGGCTGAGCATAAATGAGTTTCCATGTGTTGGAGTTAGATTCTATGGTGTTCACAAAGAGTGCTACTATAATCACAAAGAAGGGAAACAGAAAGTTGGCAGGTCCGCTGCTAAACTGCATCAGGTTTTCCCAGGCCGTACCACCCCGGGCAACAATGGCATCGCCTCTTCTTAAAAAGGCAATGAGGTTTATGGCCGGAATAAAGGCCGGGGCCAACAAAACGAACCAAAATACAAAGGTGCTTCGGTACTTATATATTTCTGCAGAAATACCTTTTTTCAATGCTAGAATGGCCATTACTGATCAAGTTTTTTAGTGAGATTAAGAAATATCGATTCGAGATTTTGAGCTGTTGTGCTCAATCCGTATACCTCCAGGCCGGCATCTACCAACAGCTTATTTACATGCGCAATCTCCTGCCGGGATTGAATGGGTAAGATCAGTGACTGCCCGTTTTGTTCGGAAATGGTGAAGTTGCCGGTTTTGAGTACCTGAACAGCGGTGGCCACATGGTTGAGCTCTACCTTGAGCTCTGTTAGCTGGGATCCTTGACGGAGTCCGTCCAACTTGCCCTGGTAAAGCACCTCTCCCTGATCAATAATTGCAACGTCTGTGGCCAGCTTTTCAATTTCTGAAAGTATGTGGCTGGAAAGGAAAATGGTTTTCCCATGTTCGCGATTAAGGCGAATAATTAACTCCCGCATTTCTATAATCCCACTGGGATCCAGGCCGTTGGTGGGCTCATCCAAAATCAGTAATTCCGGATCAGTCAGTAAGGCAGCCGCTAAGCCTAGCCGCTGACACATACCCAGAGAGTAATGCTTGGCTTTTTTGTCGGCATTATCAACAAGGCGAACAATCCTGAGCACCTCGTCTATCCTGGATACAGGAACGTTCACCATTCTTCTAATTACCTCCAGATTTTGGCGGCCGGTGAGGTGTTTGTAAATACTGGGGTTTTCAATAAGCGCACCTACCTGTTTTAGAATAGCACTGCGGGCTGTTTCATAACTCTTGCCAAAAAGTTTTACACTACCACCTGGCGCATGAAAAAGGTCGAGTAAAATTCTAATGGTTGTGGTTTTGCCTGCTCCGTTGGGGCCTAAAAATCCAAAAATACTACCTGTGGGTACTTGCAGGCTAACATTGCTCAGGGCTTTAAAGTCTTTAAAGTAAAAATTGAGCTCCCGGGTTTCTATGCTGTATGACTCCATAAAAAATGGCTGATTTGACAGAATGACGAACCGATGAAGCACTTGGGTAACAAAGACCAGCCAAAAACACAAACGGCTTAGTCCTATCCACCAGAGGAGGTAATAAAAAAACTGTGTTTTAAAGGACACATTCGGCTTAAATCGTCAACCTTTTTCATATAACTGGTGTTAGTGAGGCATGGAAGAATCAAAAGCGGCAAAAGCTACCTCAAAAAAGTCGCCAGACCAGAAAATAAGGGACGGCTACATTGGTCATGTGCTGGAACACGGCAAGGCACCGGCTTCAATTTACCAGTTCATTAAGTCGGTAAAAATTAAGGAAGAAGACTTCTACAACCACTATAACTCGTTCGAAAGCATTGAAAAAGATATTTGGTTGCATTGGTTCAGACAAACAGTAGACACGCTAAAGACCGACCCGGTATATGATGAATATTCGGTACGCGAAAAAATGTTGGCTTTCTTCTACACATTTATAGAGCTACTTAAAACTAATCGTAGCTACATTTTGCAAACGGTGCCGCGCAAAATAAGACCTGAACTTACTCCATACTACCTCACAACCGTACGAAAGAGCTTTAAAGAATGGGTAGGAGAGTTGTTGCTAGAAGGTGAAGAAACAGAAGAGGTACAAAGCCGTCCGTTGATTGGTAAAAGATATGACGAAGCGCTTTGGTGGCAATTTCTATTTGTGCTCGGATTTTGGATTAAGGATGAAAGCAAAGCTTTTGAAAAGACCGATGCCGCTATTGAAAAGTCTGTAAACCTGGCCTTTGATCTTTTGGGGCGGGGCCCGCTCGATGCCATAGTAGACTTTGGCAAGTTTTTATTCCAGAACCGTTAATTCCAGTTCATGAAAGAACAATCTAAAATACCTACCTCTAAGGTGCAGCGTGCTGCCAAATTTGTGACTACCGGAGCCAAGGTAGGGAGCAATTATGTAAAACATTATGCAAAGAAGGCCATTAACCCTTCTCTGGGAAAAGAAGAATTGCATGCCGATAATGCCAGAGATATCTACAATTCACTAAGTGAATTGAAAGGTAGTGCACTAAAAGTGGCGCAAATGATGAGCATGGATAAGAATATGTTACCAGCCGCTTATCAAGACAAATTCTCCATGGCTCAATACAGTGCGCCACCACTTTCTTACCCGTTGGTAGTAAAGACTTTTCAGCAGTATTTTCAGAAAAATCCGATGGAGATTTTCGATACATTCACCAAGTCGGCTGTTAATGCGGCCTCTATCGGCCAGGTACACCAGGCAACCCGAGACGGCCATAAGTATGCCGTAAAAATTCAGTATCCTGGAGTGGCCAATTCGGTAAAGTCCGACCTCAAGCTGGTACGTCCGTTTGCCGTGCGCCTAATGAACCTGAACGAACGAGACCTGGATCATTACATGGAGGAGGTAGAAACCAAGTTGCTGGAAGAGACCGACTACCATCTGGAAGTAGAACGATCTATGGAGATTTCTGAGGCTTGTTCGCATATTCCTAACCTAAAATTCCCCAGATATTACCCCGATCTTTCGGCCGATCGAATTATTACCATGGACTGGATGGAAGGCAAAGTGTTGAAGGAGTTTATTAAGTCTAACCCCGATCAGGCCACCCGCGACAGAGTGGGACAAGCTATGTGGGATTTCTATGACTTTCAAATTCACACCCTCAGGCAGGTTCATGCCGACCCGCACCCCGGTAATTTTATAATTGATGACGAGGGTACACTGGGTGTAATTGACTTTGGTTGTGTAAAGGTGATTCCCGATCGGTTCTATGACCCTTACTTTAGCCTTATTCGAAAAGATATACTTACGGCCGACAATGAGCTGGAAAACCGATTCAAGGAACTTCAGTTTATTTATGACGATGATACGGCTGAGGACAAGGCCTATTTCTCAGGTGTTGTGAAAGATATGATGGGCTTGTTGGGAAAACCGTTTCATCAGGACGAATTCGATTTTGGTGACGATACATACTTTCGACAGATTTTTGAGATGGGAGAAGTAATTTCTGAATCCAAGAAATTCAGAGCGTCTGAAAAGGCCAGAGGAGCCCGGGATGGTTTGTATATAAACCGAACCTATTTTGGACTATATAATATTCTTAATGAATTGAAGGCCAGGGTGAAGACTACTAAACCTGAATGGGCTGCCCGTGTAGTGGCTTAAGGTAAATTGGAAGGAAGGGAAATGGAGCCTAAAAGGCTACTGGCTGTTACCGACTTTATGGTGAAGTTTAGGTTTTCCAGCTTTTTGAGCTTCTCGTGTTCAAAGTCAATGGGCTGCTTTAGCGTAGTAATGAGTTGGCCTGCTTCATCGTATATCTCAAAATAAATAAGCCCTTGTTTGCTTATTTCTTTCATGTCTTCTAGCAGCTCCTTGCGTTCCTTTTTCAGGTTGCGTTTTACAATGCCCAAAAACTGATCGGAAAGATTGTCTGGAACAAGTTGATAGCTGAAAAGGCATAGGGCAAACAGGCAAGCTGCCAAGAGATAGGTGAAAAGTCTGCTCATCATTGCAACTTATACCAGACAAAGCCAAACTACCCTACCTGCCTCTCAAAAATTAGGAGCAAATAGGGGATACGCCTAAGCTATTTCCAGTCATCGTTTATTTCTATCCAGTAGCCGTTCGGATCCTGAATGTAGATTTGCCTTACACCATCGGGTCTGATGGTTACTTTACCCGCCTCGCCTTCCCAGCTTTCGTAGGGTATTTGGTGTTCTTTGAGTCGGTTGATAATGGGCATGAGAGCTTCTACCGCTAAACTAAGGTGGAATGATTTGGTCAATTGTATGGCACTCATATCGCCCTGAAGCATATGAATTTGCTGGCCGCGACTGTTGCCCATCCAGTCAATTAAAGGATTGCCCGTTGGGTCTTCAATGGGCTTAAAGCCGAGGGCTTTGGCATAAAAATCTTTGCTTTGCTGTAGGTCTTTGACCACTATGGCCAGGTGATTGAATTGGGTTTGTGTTTGGGCATGTATCTGCGATACAGCCACTGTTGAAATAAAGAACAGAACGGGAATTAATTTGTGCTTTATCTTATCCATATTTTTTGGTCATATAATCGTACGATTCTTGAATAAGTTGTTCCAATACCTCCAGGTCTATATCTTCCAGCCTTTTTACGTACAGGCATGACTTTCCGGTTTTATATTTCCCCAGTTTTTTCATTAGGGAATCGTACCGCTCAAAGCCGGGCATTATGTAGAGGGTCAGATTTTGGGCGCGTGGCGAGAAGCCCACTTTCATAAAGTCACCTTCCCGGCCGCTGTCATATTTGTAGTGGTATACATCGAAACCAACAATGGCCGTGCCCCACATTTTTGCTGGTTTGCCGGTTATTCGCTCCATCATGTTTTTGATGGCAAAACTATCGGCACGTTTCTTTTCGTCTTTTACCGAATTTAGAAATGCATCAACGCTGGCGTTGTTTTCTGTGGTTTTGTTTTCGTTTTTGCCCATTGGTTCTACTATTTATCCAGTACAGGGATTTTGAATTTAGCTATTTCAGGCTCTTCATGTGCCTCTTCCATTGCTTTTCTTATCCGTTCCACAATATCGGGGTGTTTATTAGCCAGATTATGCTGTTCAGCCGGGTCGTTTTCCAAATCATACAGTTCTATGGCTAAGTTGCCTTCCATCATGTCTTTTCTAATGCCCTTCCATCGGCCCATACGTACAGCCTGTTGGCCATTATAACTCGGAAATTCCCAGTACAGAAAGTTGTGAGTGTTTTTGGCTTGCTTGCCATAAAGCACCGGAACAAGGCTTTTTCCATCGGTTTGGGGTATAACTGCGCCAGCCAGTTCGCTAATTGTGGGCAACAGATCGTAAAAAGCACCGATGTGTTGAGATATGGATTCTGAAGGAATATGTCCCGGCCATGAGGCAATAAGTGGTACACGAATGCCACCTTCGTATGTAAAACCCTTGGTGCGACCATAAGCGTTGGGGAATGGCCCCGCACTATTAAAGTATTCGGGGTCTACTCCTCCCGCATAGGTTGGGCCATTGTCGCTGGTGAAAATAATTAAGGTGTTCTCGTAAATACCTTCTTGCTTCAATAATGCAACGAGTTCTCCCACCTGATCGTCCAAGTAGTTGATCATACCTGCATAGGCGGCCTTCGGATAGGGGTGGGGAAAGTACCCATTCTGGCCCAGGTAAGGTTCTTCTTCGCCAATAATGTCTCGGTACTTTTCTACATATGGCTGTGGCACCTGTAGTGGTACGTGGGGGAGAGGGCTGGCATAGTAAAGGAGAAAGGGAGACTCTTTATCTCTGTTTTTTATAAACTCAAGTGCTTTCTCCTGCATTTTTTGCGGTGCATAGTCCGTTTGAGTAAAGGCATCGTAAGCTTGCGGATTGTATGGGTTGGCTTCTGCAGTTAGCTTGGTGCCTGGAGGCACCGTGTCATTGTTCAGGGCAACCTTAAGTTCGTTTTCCCACAAGTGAACGGGATATAAGTTGTGTGCCTGGCGCTGACAGTTGTATCCGAAAAAATAGTCGAACCCTTGCCGGTTAGGTGTGCCTTCTGTATTTGGAGCTCCTAGCCCCCATTTGCCTACCAGAGCCGTTTGGTAGCCTGCCGATTGTAATACTTCCCCCATGGTCAGGGTAGAAGCAGGGATGGGACGTTGACCTTCGAGCTCAGGGTTTTTTATGGCCGCTTTATAATTCCAAACATCTCCACGTTCTGTCCATTCGTCATTACCTCTTATAAAGGCATGGCCCGTATGCCGGCCGGTGAGCAGTACATAGCGTGAGGGTGCACACACGGGAGAGCCTGCATAAAAATTGGTGAAACGGGTGCCTTCTTTGGCCAGTGCATCCAAATGGGGAGTTTGAATCACCTGCTGACCATAGCTGCCCAGTTCGCCATAGCCAAGGTCATCGGCCATAATTAGCAATATGTTAGGCGGTTTTTGCTCCCTAGATTTAGTGCAGGCGATAGTAAGGAAAAAGCAGAATAGGACAGCGTAGCGTAAAGGCATAGAAAAAATCGTTTCTCCAAAATAGAAAAACGATTCGAATTATTTTCTTGATGAACAGGGCCTTGGACCGGTGGTTGTCAATAAAGCCCCGGAAAATTAGGTTGCGGCTAGTTGTTGCCTTTCAAGGCTTTAAAAATGTTTTTACTGTCTTTTCCTTTCTTTAGCTTAATAATGATAAGGCCTTTTTTATTTTCCAGATCATAAATTTCGAGTACTTGTTTTTGTTTAATTACCTCAATAGTTTGAATGTTTTCCGGGCCAATGGAGTCTATGTTGTCGTTGGATGTCAGTAAATAACTTTCATTGCCATATCGCACCAAAAAAGCAACATCTTCCATGGCCGGGTTTTCTATGTGGCTTCTTACTTGCACTTTGGCCTCGCTTTGATTCGTAATACTTTGGGGTTCAGAGGCATTGCCTAAAACAGGATCTACTTCCAGTAGATGGGAGCGCCTTCCTTTTTCAACGTTAAAATAAGCTCGTGTTTCAGGGTTGTCTTTCAACCATATTTGAATGAGCCCATTCTTTGCTGCATTTCCATACAGAGCCGTGGCCGATTGTCCCTTCAATACGGTTATGCTCTTTATGGCCTCCTGATCAATTTGGTCTAGCCGGGCCAATGGAGAGAGCAGAAGTTTTTCGTTTCCTAAATGTATTTCAATAAGAGGTTTCTTCTTTTGATCAGTTATAGAAGTATCTGAATGGGTGACCGTAAGTTGAAGTTTTTGTTGTTGGGCAACAACGGAAGCGGATAATGCAACAAGCAGAACAGGTAGAATCAGTAAGTTTTTCATAGCAGTAGTTTGGCGCATTTGTCTCAAAAATAAGGCCAAAGTTTTATTTTTTAGAGGATAATTTAAATTATACTGTGTGAATAGAAACTCTGCTAATTGCAGGGTTTTGCGTCTAAGACACGGAATGCACAAACCGCTATGTTTTGTTCGCCTACACCAAACAGTTTTATTCAACTTTACATTGTATGAGCAGGAGCTAAGGTGTAATTTGCCCCTCCAAAGGCATGAAGAAAGTATTTCAGTTAATTGTACTAGTGAGTCTATTAGTGGCTTGCGACTCTGATCAAGACAAGGCGGGTAGGTTTTTCATTAAAGGAAACGAAGCTTTGAATCAGGGGCAGTACAACGAAGCC
>NZ_DDDQ01000135.1:0-38301 GCF_002336325.1 Roseivirga sp. UBA1976
CTTACTTTTGTGCTTTCTAATTTCCTTAGATGACTACTAGCACCTTATCTCGAAGTACGGACACCAAGCCGGTTTTCGCGGTTTTTCTGATTATATGGTTTATTGTTGGGCTTATTCAAAACTACTTTACTGAGGTGAGCGGAGAGGAAGCCTATTACTGGTTGTTCTCTCAATATCTTGACTGGGGCTATCTGGATCATCCTCCAATGGTTGGTGTTTTAAGCTATATGGGCTACACCCTCATTCCAAATGCCCTGGGGTTAAGGCTCTGGTTTTTAATCGCTAACATGCTCACTTTGGTGGTTATTCGTAAAACCTTGGCTAAGAAAGACGATCCGTTGTTTGTTTGGATTGCCCTTTCGGCTGTGGCTGTCCATGCGGGTGCTTTTTTGGTAAAAACTGATGTGCCCTTAATTCTGTTCGAAGCATTATTTCTGTACTTCTACAAACAGTATTTGGAAGACGACAACCGGAAGGTTTCGGTGTTGTTGGCGTTATCTATTGCTCTTATTATGCTGAGCAAACACCATGGTTTCCTGATTGTCATTTTCACGGTGCTTTCTAACGTTAAGTTGGTTCTGCGTAAATCTTTCTGGCTGGTGGTATTAGCCACTGTGGTATTTATGATACCCCACACCATTTGGCAGTTTAATCACGATTTTGCCACCATCAAGTTCCATTTGTACAACCGAATAGACATGGGCTTTAGTTGGGAATCGCTGGCTTATTATGTCGGTATTCAACCGGTAGTATTTGGCCCGTTTTGTGGAGTTTTACTCATTGCAGGGGCTTTCTTGAACAGGCATAGTTCCGATTTTAACCGGGCCCTTCGCTTTTGCCTGGTGGGAGTATTCGTCTTCTTCTTTATTTCCACTCTCAAGGTAGAGTTTCATAAACACTGGACGAGCATAATGATGATGCCGCTGGTGCTTCTGGCTCATGAGTACATAGCCGATCATGAACGCATGAGACAATGGATGAGGCGTATTGCTGTGGCTACTCTAGTGCTGATTGTACCCTTAAGAATATATCTGATGTATGATTTCCTACCCAAATCGTGGACTGAAGGCTGGGACGTGTTGCATAATTGGGATACCTGGGCCGAAGAGGTGAACGAGCTGAGCAACGGCCTGCCTGTTATGTTCAACAATCACTACGAGAGAGCCTCTCGTTACGCCTACCTTACCGGAGACATTGTGCACTGTTATAACACCTTTGATTACCGGGAAACCCAGCACGACCTTTTACCATTAGAGGAGCAACTACAAGGAAAAACAGTGTTTCAGATAAACCGTTATCGCGATACGGTAAACTACAAAGACTATTACACGCAAATTGGGAAGGGCATACATTATCGGGTGGTAGAAAACTTCAGGAGTTTTAGAAAGGTAGCTGTAGAACTGATTGATGAGGAGCAAGTAAATGACCTTAAGAAAGGAAATGTGATGGTAACCTTGCGACTAACCAACCACTATGATTATGCAGTCAATTTTAGCGATGCAGGTGAGCGCAGAGTTGTACTCAATGCCCATTATTTAAAGGGCTTGCAGCCCGTAGGAATACAGGAGTTGAAAGAACTGAGTGGAGAAATATCTCCGGGAGAAAGCAGGGAGGTGTCAGTATTACTACAGCAGCCGCAGTTGGGAGAGGGTAAGCACCACCTTCGCTTTTCAATACAAGTTGAGGGTATAGAGCCTCCCATTAACTCCAAAAAATATGAGCTGGAAATGGACTAAACTCCACTCCATTGTGCCGGCTTTAGCTCAAACACTCTTGCCCGAACCAAGGTGGAGTTTTTTTAATGTAAGGCAACACTAGAACCGGTCGGCATCCAGGTCTTTAGGCATTCCGTCTTTGTCGAACCGGTTGTGGAGCTTACTTTCCGTAATGGCAATAACCATAAGAAAGCCCAGGGTCATCACTCCGGAAGCAATGAGTATTTGCGCTTCCAGACTGCTTATTACAAAGTATAGCACAATTTGAATGGCTACGGTAATAATGCCTGCCCAAAGTATGGCCTTGGCACTGAACTGATTGGCAAACTCCCAGGTATGTTGGGTTTTCATAGAAAATGGTGTACGATAACCTACCCAACGGTTGGGCGACTCCACATTTACGAACTGCATAAGCACTCCCGGCAGCAGGGCCGAGAAGGCAATAATAGCATGGATAAGCAGGGCTTGGGTCATTAGGTTGTAATTAGGTCTAACAAGTTACTTAATGTACCGGCTTTGTTCATTTTATAAAATTCTGTATAGCCGCAGCGAGTACAGTTTATAGCGGCAAACTTTCGGTTTTGAATATCGAAAAAACGGCTTAATCTGCTGCCTGTCATCGCAACAAGTATCCGTTTCGAACGATCTGTTCCTACACTTGGGACAGGTCCAGTTTTTGTGTTCCATTAGTCTTTCTTTTTAGGTAGTCTCGAAGCTTCCTTCAAGGCTTTGTTTATAATCCATTCCATTTGTCCGTTTGTACTACGAAATTCATCGGCCGCCCATTTTTCAACAGCGGCCAGAATTTCAGGATCCATCCTGAGCACAAAAGGTTTCTTCTTGGCCATAACTTAGTATTTCTCTTTGCCCAAAACCAGGTAAAAGTCGCCCATGGAAGTAACTACCCGCCAGCCAGACATGGCCAACTCGTTCAACCTCTTTTCGAATTTCTCCAGCTTTTCAAATGGGCCTTTCTGTAAAATTTTATACTGCATAATTCTAATGGTTTAAGGTTCCGGCATTTACTACAGGAGTAGCCGATTTGTCGGAGCAAAGTACAACCATGAGATTACTCACCATAGAGGCCTTTTTCTCCTCGTCTAAATCTACTATCTGTTTTTTATTCAGCTCTTCCAAAGCAGACTCAACCATGCCCACAGCACCTTCTACAATTTTATAACGAGCGGCTACTATGGCCGTAGCCTGTTGTCTTTGTAGCATAGCACTGGCAATTTCTTCGGCATAGGCCAAATAACCAATACGCGCTTCAATTACTCGTATACCGGCAATTGCCAAACGCTCAGCCAGCTCTCCTTCAAGGTCGTGGTTTACTTCTTCCATGCCCGAGCGGAGCGTTATTTCGCCTTCATCTTCAAAGTTGTCATAGGCATAAGTGTTGGCTAGCTTTCGCACGGCCGCATCGGTTTGTACCCTCACAAAGTGAGTGTAATCGTTCACCTCGAAAGCTGCTTTATAGGTTTCTTCAACCTGCCAAACCAAAATAACGCTAATGAGAATGGGGTTACCCAGTTTGTCGTTCACCTTTACCCGTTCGCTATCAAAGTTGTGTGCACGAAGCGAAACCTTCTTTTTGGAGTAAAATGGGTTCACCCAGAAAAAACCATTCTTCTTAACCGTTCCTCTGTAGTCTCCGAAAAAAACCAATACTCTGGATTGATTGGGTTGCACTACAAAAAAACCGGGCAACAGAAACAAGAAGAGGATAAACAGAAGAGCAAATAGCGGGTTTTGGGTAACAATTAGTGCGGCTATTGTTCCGGCCAGGAGAATGAAAGCAAAGGCTAGCATGCCAAAGCCGGATTTAGGCTGATAGGGTTTTTCGTTTTTCATGTCTTCAAATTTAATATGATATTAAAATGATATCAAAAGATAATCATAAAAACGTGACCTTTAGAAAAAAGGTTGAGTTCTGTGGCCAATTTTTTTAATGCCTGTCATTATCCTCGTAATTTTCAGTCATGGAACTGAACATAACCCGACCTACTCTACTGCTCGATGAGGCCAAAATGCTGGCCAATTTGGATGGCATGCTTCAAAAAGCCCAAAGAACCGGAACAGAGCTGGTGCCTCACTTCAAGACCCACCAGTCAAGAGAAATTGCGGAGCTGTTTAGGGCAAGGGGAGTAGATCGGATTAGCGTGTCTTCAGTGAAAATGGCAGAGTACTTCGCCCAGAATGGTTGGAAAGATATTACCGTGGCTTTCCCTTTAAACCCACTGGAGGTTGATGCTTTAAATGTGCTTTTAGAACAAGGGGTGAAGCTGACTGTATTGGTGGCAGACCCTGCGGTTATTCAGCATGTTGCCGGCCGATTCAAGCAAACGGTAAATGTGCTTGTGGAAGTAGATGCCGGTTATGGCAGGTCTGGGCTAAAAGCCACTCGTGTAGATTTATTTGAACAGGTACTCAAAGCACTGACCAATGATGAGAGCCTGAGATTCTATGGCCTGTATTGCCACCCGGGTAATACCTACCAGGCCAATAGTATTGATGATATCAGGCAAATTTGGAAGGAGAGTATCGAAAAGCTTCTGGAGCTAAAAAATACCCTTGGTTTGTCAGAGTGTGTTATCAGAATGGGAGATACTCCCGGTTGTACGGTGGTCGAAGATATGCAGGGCGTGGATGAAATGGGTCCCGGTAACTTTATTTTTTATGATCTGGTAATGAATTACCTGAACGTTTGTGATGAGACCGACATTGCCGTGGCAGTGGCTTGTCCTGTGGTGGCCAAGTATGCCGATAGAAATCAGATAGTGGTGCATGGAGGTGCGGTTCATTTTTCTAAAGACCATTTGTTCGATGCCAACGAGCAGAAATTTTTTGGGGAGATGGTTATTCTTCAGGAGCGAGGATGGTCTTCCATTATTCCGGAGGCCCGTTTAACTTCTCTTTCTCAGGAGCACGGAGTATTGTCGGTAGATGACGAAACTTTTGAGGCCATAGAAATCGGTGATGTGCTTGGCTTTCTGCCTATACACTCATGCCTCACTGCCAATTTGCTTAAGTCTTACCTGACCTTAGATGGCAAAAGGTATGAGCATATGGAAACTGTAATGAGCTAATGCAACTTCTGTGTGGTTTGAGTCGTCTTACGCGCAAGTGGCGCAAGCCACTGGTCAAAACTCAAACCAACAATAATGTTATACAACTACATCAAAACTGCCTTCCGGAGTATTTGGAAGGATAAATTCTTTTCTGTTCTCAATATTTCGGGGCTGGCTATAGGCATAGCGTGTTGCATGCTCATTGTTACTTATGTTCAGTACGAATTGAGCTATGACAGGCACTTCCCTAATCACGAAAACATTTACCGGGTAGTTATTGAGGGCTCTTTCAATGGCAGAGACTTTACGGGCTCGCAAAGTCCGGCTCCCACCGGTGCTACTTTCAGAGACCAGATACCCGGAGTAGAAGAAAGGCTACGGCTTAGAAACACCGGCAATTGGATTGTGAAATACAACGACAAGGTTTTTAATGAAAACCGCTTTGTGTTTGCCGATGAAACGTTCTTTGAGGTATTCCGGGTGCCATTGCTCAAAGGTGTTCCGGGGGAGGTGCTCACCAAGAAAAACCACCTGGCCATGAGTGCTACTACTGCCCGTAAGTATTTTGGCGATGAAGACCCGATTGGTAAAACGGTGCGCCTAGATAACGACTCCGATTGGGTAGTTGCCGGAGTCTATGAAGATATTCCTTCCAATAGCCACTTTCGTTTCAATGTAATTTTGTCATTCATTACCAGAGAAAGTGACTACAACAACCAGCAATGGCTCAATCAAAACTATGATACGTACCTGGTAATGCAACCCAACGCCAATGTAGAGCAAGTGCAAAAGCAGATGAACGAAATTGCTATTGAGAAGATGGGGGCAGAGTTTAAACAGTATCTGGATATGACTTTCGAGCAATTCGAAGCAGCCGGTAACCGATTTCATTATTTTCTTCAGCCCATAGCCGATATTCACCTGTTGTCTGATGGTTACGGAGGTTTTGAACCTGAGTCTGACATAACCTATGTCTATATATTCTCGGCCATAGCGGTTTTTATATTGGTTATTGCCTGCATCAACTTTATGAATTTATCGACCGCCCGAAGTGCCAACAGGGCCAAAGAGGTTGGTGTTCGTAAGGTACTTGGTTCTGTTAAAGGTCAGTTGGTGACACAATTTATCTCCGAGTCGGTGCTTATCACCTTTATCAGCGGACTGATTGGCCTTGGATTGGCTGTTCTCTTACTTCCATTTTTCAACAACTTTGCCGGGCGCGAAATGAGTCTCGATTTTGTGGCTAATCTGCCGTTGGTTTTTGCCGGTTCAGTGGTGGTGGGCTTTTTGGCCGGATTGTATCCTGCATTTTTTCTTTCAGCATTTAGCCCCGTAAAGGTATTGAAGGGCAACCTGAGTATGGGCATGAAAAGTGGTGGCTTGCGCAAAGCCCTCGTTACCTTTCAATTCTTCATATCCATTCTGCTCATTATAGGTACATTCAGTATTCTCAATCAGCTGCAGTACATTCAAAACAAAAAACTCGGATTTGAGAAAGAAAAGGTGTTGTTGGTACATAACACTTACTTATTGGGCGATGGTGTGGAAGCATACAAAAACGAGCTTTTGGCCAATGCCAATGTGGAGGCAGTGAGTTCTACCTGGTATTTGCCCACTTCGAGCAACAGATCTAGTACGGTGTTTTTTCCTGATGGCATTATCGATCAGGATAGGGGGCAGGTATCGCAAAACTGGTATGTAGACCATAACTATCAAAAAGTGTTTGGTTTAGAGCTAGTGAAGGGCCGTTTCTTCGACCGTGATATTCCCACCGATAGTACAGCCATGGTAATAAATGAGAAAGCAGCCGAAATTTATGGTATTAAAGACCTGGAAAATGCGGTGATTGGCGATTTCAATGATGATGGTTCGGCCCTTGACCGATACAAGGTAATAGGTATTGTAAAAGACTTTCATTTTGAATCGCTCAAAACAGAGATTGGCCCCTTGGTTATGCGACTCAACGGCCAAAATGGCTACTTGGGCGTTCGACTCAATGCTGGCAATTTTCAGCAGGTAATTAGCGATGCCCGATCGGCCTGGGACCAGATGGCTACCGATCAGCCTTTTGAATACAGTTTTCTAGACGATCGCTTTGGAAATATGTATGAGACAGAAAGCCGTTTAGGCGATATATTTACCTCTTTTGCCGTACTGGCTGTGCTCATTGCCTGTCTTGGTCTTTTTGGTTTGGCCGCATTTACCGCACAACAAAAAACCAAAGAAGTGGGCATTAGAAAAGTACTGGGAGCCACTGCCAGACAAATCATAGCCTCTTTTACCAAAGAGTTCTCCATCCTGATCGTTCTTTCTATTGTTATAGCCAGCCCATTGGCCTATTTTTTTACAAAGAACTGGCTGTCTAACTTTGCCTACCAAACGTCAATTGAAGTATGGGTGTTTGTTCTGGTGGGGGGCGTATCCATAGTCATCGCATGGTTGACCATTGGCGTACACTCACTTAATGCGGCCAGGCAGAACCCTTCTGAAGTACTGCGCGATGAATAAATAGCTACGGTTGAGCCTACGATGCCTCAGCTTGTTCTCTACTGTACTTCCAACGTCTATGCGACCACAGATAATCGGCCGGATGGTGTCTTATGCTTGCTTCCAACATCCGGGTATACGTTTCGATAATTTTAGGATCGTCACCGTAGGGAGGTTTGGCTATCATTCGGAAGGTAAGAGAATAGTACCCTCGCTTCACCCTGTGTGTTTCCGCAAAAAACACCGGATACCCAACGGCTCTGGCAATTTTTTCGGCCCCAACATAAAAGGCCGACTCCTGGTTGAGGAAATTGACCCATTTTTTTTCAGTGCTTTTACTGGGTATCTGATCACCAATAATACCAATGACACGGGCTTCATTTTTTCGTTTCAGAATCTCTCTGATAGCTGAGTCTTTAGGAATGGGTTGGCCTCCGTGGCGTGTTCGCAACTGAAACATAATACGCTCATAGCGCTCGTTCTGAATGGGTTTGTAGAGAAACTCCATGGGTACGTTCAGCTGACTGACAATGGCATGTGCGGGCCACTCCCAGTTGCAGGTATGGCCGGAAAGAAGAATAATTGGCTGGCCGGCATCGAGCAAACTTTTTAACTCATGAGGGTTTGTAATGTGAAAGTGCTTTTCCCAGTCGGCTTTTGAAAAGCGGTAGGCAATGATTGATTCTGCAAACACCTCCATAAACTGATAGTAAAAGGCTTTGGCCGTAGCTTCTACCTGCTCTCTGCTGTATTCCGGAAAAGAGTTGCTGATGTTGGTGCGGATAACCTCGCCTCGGTACCTGGAAACATAATAGGCAAAATGAGCGGCTAGTCTAAACCAAAAGTAAATCCAACGGGCGGGAAACAGAGATACTATCCGTATGAGTGTCATTGATGATTAAAAATTGAAATAAGTGAACGGCTTTGCCGGGCATTTAGTTCGTAATGCTTTTATAGTCTAAGTGGCGGCAAAGATAGGCCAATAGCCTTTACAAAGGGCCACCAAAAAGCCAA
This sequence comes from Roseivirga sp. UBA1976, assembly GCF_002336325.1. Taxonomy (NCBI): domain Bacteria; kingdom Pseudomonadati; phylum Bacteroidota; class Cytophagia; order Cytophagales; family Roseivirgaceae; genus Roseivirga; species Roseivirga sp. UBA1976. The sequence continues at coordinate 8,285 of NZ_DDDQ01000135.1, forward strand.
AGAACAACCTCTTTGAACTCCCTTCTCCAGAACTGCTCGTTGTGCTCCCCTTCAGGCACCAGTTTACTCTTAAGCTGGCGCGAATAGCCTTTTTCATCAAGAAGCCTCAGCATTCGCTGAAAGCTATCGACCATTTGAGGTCCTTCTTTACCTCCCATGAGCAAATACAGCCTGGCTCCGCCCCACAGTTCACCAGACTCCACCTGAATAAAGGGGCCTTCGCCCCACCAATAACTTGGCGACAAGATACCGGCTTTACCAAACACCTGAGGGTACTCAAAAATGGCATAGTGAGAAATGAGCCCTCCAAGTGAGCTGCCAATAATGGCCGTGTTTTGCGGATTGTTTATGGTTCGATAGGTCTGGTCTATGTAGGGCTTCACAGTATGCACTATAAAATCCATGTAAGGTTTCCCTTCGGCCTTGCCATATTTGGGGTGATCCCAGGCGGTTAATTCATGAATTCTGTTGGCCTGACCATTGTCTATACCCACCACAATAAAGCGCATCCTTTTTTCGGTATAGAGCTCATTTAAAATTTCGTCTACTCCCCACTCTCCTACAAATGAGGTGGTGTCATCGAAAAGATTCTGACCATCGTGCATGTAAAGCACTGGATAGCGGTCGTTGGTAGTTTCATAATCGGGTGGAAGGTAAATGCGCACCTGCCGTTCTCTCTCAAGACCTTCTATAGTAAATACCGAATCGACTACATGTACATTGGCGGCTGCCGTAGAGGTGCTCTGCTGAGCATTGACCGAGATGGCCAGTGTTGTCATTAGTAGTGCTATAAGTATTTTCATGATCTGAGTTTAACCTAAAAATTGATCACGAAAGTAAGGATAATCTAAAGAATGCACTCAAAAATCGTTATGGCTCTTACCTGTATATTCTACCCTTCTTCTGGTCTGAGAAAGTGAGGCTTTATATTGATCAGGCAGAGTTGCGCCCTGCCTGATGCTAAACTAGTAATTGATCTTTATGCCGGCTCCAAACTTCATGTCGCTATCATAGTGGGTTGAAAGAGACAAGTATTTTGATAGTATGTAAGAGGCTCCAACAGCATACTCCAAATCGGTATTCCACATACCCCACAACCTTACTCTGGGGGTTAGGGGCAAATCATCTCTTAAAAACTGCACTCTTAACTTCCCTGTATGGTCTATCCTTACGTCTGACTCTATGAACCAGGGAAGGGTATATAGAACTCCTACACAAAGCACATTTCTCTCATTCTTTGTATTCTCCTGACCAAATAAGTTTTGGTCAGTTTCATGAGCATCTCTACTCCTTCCGTCCCACCCTATGTATGGCATTACAAACTGAGCACTGCCTACATATCGGCCAAAATGCACTTCTGACTCGTAGCCTTTTTCATTGTTGATCCCAAGCCTCCACTCGCCAGAGAAACTCCAGCGTGTATTTGAAAAGGACACTTCACCATCGCTACCGTTGGTTTCCAAGCCAATTTCTCCACCCAGATAAAACCTGCGATCGTCTTTATACACTTTCCTTAAGGCTTTGCGTGGGTTGGTAAATTGAGGGTTGGGATTTGGAGTATCATAGGTAAAGATTCTGCCCATACCGGACATCATATGATAGAGGATATGACAATGAAAATACCAGTCACCATATTCTTCTGAGGCATGAAACTCAATGGTATCGGTTTCCATTGGCATCACGTCTAAAACCGTTTTGAGAGGAGAGTATTCACCCTGCCCGTTCAGTAGCCTGAAAAAGTGTCCGTGAAGGTGCATGGGGTGTCTCATCATGGAATTATTGTAAATCACAATTCTTAGGTTCTCCCCCTTTCGAATCAATATTTTATCAGCTTCCGAAACTGTCTTATTATCAATGGTCCATACATACCTGTTCATATTGCCCGTAAGCTCAAACCTTAGCTCTCTGGTGGTTCCTTTTGGAAGCGTTGTTTCCACTGGCGACTTTAACATGGCGTAATTAAGGGTTACCAATGGTTCGGTGGCATCCATTACCTCCGGATACATGACGCTATTCATGTCCATTTGCTGAAGGCTCATGTCCATTCCCATATCGTTCATTTTACCCCCCATAGTCATCATGGAATTCATCATAGACATCCCCTCAAAGTAGCGAAGCCTTGGCAACTCGTCTCCTTTTATTCTTTCGCCCTTGCCCAGCCAAAGTGAAGTGCTATTTGTTCGATCTTCAGAAGTGGCTTTTACTTCAAACTTCCCCTCGGCAGGAACAACTACTTTCACATCATAGGTTTCTGAAACCGCCACTATCAGCCTATCGACCAGAACCGGTTCAACATCTGCTCCATCGCTGGCAACCACAATCAATTGGCCTCCCGAATAATCTATCCAAAAATATGTCGATGAACTGCCATTGATTATCCTAAGCCTGACGGTATCTCCCGGGTTAAACTCCGCTTCGTCCCATGGCCTTCCGTTTACCAAAAGCTTGTCGTAGTAGACATCGCTCACATCCATTGCGAGCATTCTCTTGGTTTCATTCATCAGCTTAGTGCCCGCTTTGCCAGCTGCAATGGCCTCTGAATAGCTTTGAACTGCCCCTTTTTTTATCCCATACCAATCAGTTGCCTGATGCAATGATCGCTCTACCTGAATGGGATTTTCATCCGTCCAGTCAGATAGCAACATGGTGTATTCCGAGGCTACAGCTTCACCTCTTTTATGAATGATAAATGCCCCGTACATTCCTACCTGCTCCTGGAGCATAGTATGGGAATGATACCAATAGGTACCTGATTGTACGATTGGAAAACGGAAGACGTGCTTACCCATTGGTTTGATGGGCGTGGTGGTAAGATAGGGCACTCCATCTTGTTCGTTGGGAAGAATAAGCCCATGCCAATGAATTGATGTTTCGTGGTGCATTTTGTTGTAAACATGGATTTCAGCCGTATCTCCTTCTGTAAAATACAATGTTGGTGCCGGCAGCTGACCGTTTATTGCAATGGCCTTGCGCGCCTTTCCTGTATAATTAACCAGTGTATCGCTTACCACAAGGTCATACTTTACCACTCCTTGGGCCAGCGCACAATAGGCCGTTATAATGCCCAGAATAATGAGAAAGAATCGTTTCATCTTCTTTTCAATTATTCCCCGTTAACTCCACTTTTCCGCAAGACAGCATTTGTTTGCCGTAAAATGGATTTCTTATCGTGTTAGACTCACTGACTCAGTACCACTTCTTCATAGGACAATAGATGTAGTAATGAGCTTCCTTAAAGGACTGGTCTCCCTGCAGATACTGCCAAAAGCTTTCAGAGAGCTTTGCAAACTCTGCTCTTTGTGCTTCCAGTTTTTTTTCTTCCTTAATCTTACCCAAAGACACCATGATGGTGGAAACTCTGCTTTTTTGGTCGTCCACTACGGTCATTGTCTCAAAAGACTTCAAAAGCGCGGAAGCTGAAACAGACGACTTTTTTGCATCACCATCTACCAAAGAGTTCTTTAAGCCCACATACTGCCCAAAAACCTCACTTGTGGTTTGTGCTAAAAGGCTGCCCCAACTCAGGGCAGCCAATAGCATTATTGCCAAGGTTTTCATGCATTAGTTTTTAATTGCTCTGCAGCATAACCAGCATCTTTAACAGCCTTGGTAATTTGATCTGCAGTTAAGCCATTGGCCTTAACTGTTAGTACTTTATTGGGGTTTTTTAGATCAACCTCCCAATTGTCTGCTCCGGCTACCTCATCTAAAAATGGGGTTACTTTGGCCAAGCATCCAGTACATTTGATTGTTGAATTGAATTTTAGAGTTTCCATTATTTGAGTTTTTAACTTTTGTGTAAAATTATTTTAAAGTGAGCGCCAGCAGCTTACATGATTGCCGACTAGTATTTCAGAATTAGAGATAGGAAATGGTGAGTTCGTCTGTCACGGCAAGACCTGAGCATGTAAGCACAAATCCACTGTTTAACATTTCATCGGTTAAGGCATAGTTCTCGTTCATCACTAGCTTGCCAGAAACCAATTTGACCCTGCAGGTTCCGCACATGGCCTCCTTGCATGAGTATGGAAGCTCAATTCCCGCATTTAGTATCGCATTGAGCACCAATTGATTTTTGGGTATAGTGATTTGCTCACTGCCGTTTTCTTTGATTATGGTAACCCTGGCGACTCCCTCATTGATAGATGCCGTGGTGGTGTTAAAAGCACTGAAAGACTCTTGATAAATCCGGGACGGATCAACTCCCAGGTCGTGCAGGCTTGAACAAGCGCTCTCCATCATTCCCTGCGGACCGCATAGGTATACTGCCGAAAAAGATGGGACATCACCTAGCGCCTCTACTATAACCTCTGCATTAACTCGCCCTTTCTTTACTCCCAAAAGGTTTTCTGAAGCAAGTGTTTCGAGTAAATGAATAACCTCAAACTGACCGGATGACTCTTTGGCCAGCCGTTGAAGCTGATCCAGAAATATGATTGACTGCTCGTTCTTATTGGCATAAATCAGCTTGATTGACTTCTCTGGTTTAGTTTTCAAGACCGACTTAATCATGGAGAACAGAGGGGTAATACCGCTTCCCCCGGCAATAAAAAGCAAGTCACCAGAGTGCTCCTCATCTTCTTTTAAAGCAAAGCGCCCCATAGGTTGACTCGTCTCCAGAAGCATTTCAGGCTTGAGGTTTTCTACCAATTGGGTAGATAGGCGACCATTAGCCACTCTCTTTATGGTAATGGCCGGAAAGTCATCGACTCCCGGAGTTGAGGAGAAGGAATAAGACCTGCTTATTACTTCTCCATGTACTTGAGCAGACACATTAATGAACTGCCCGGGTTTATAGTGGTCTATCCAGGGGTCTGGCTCAAGCACCACAGTTATGGCATCGGGCGTCTCTCTGATCACCCTCCGCACTTTAATTTGCTTGTTCATGAAAATTAACTCCGGCTATATTCTGGCACGCTTAAGACGCAGACTGTTGGCTACAACCGAGACAGAACTAAAGGCCATTGCGGCTCCGGCAATCATAGGGTCCAGTAAAAATCCGTTGACCGGAAAAAGCACCCCGGCTGCCAAAGGAATACCAATCAGGTTATATATAAAGGCCCAAAAGAGGTTTTGACGGATTCCTGAAACAGTACTTCGCGATAACCTTATGGCCTTAGGTATAGAGTTGAGGTCGGAAGTTATTAAGGTCATCTTTGCAACGTCCATCGCTATGTCAGATCCTTTTCCCATGGCTATGCTCACATCGGCCTGAGCCAGTGCGTGAGAGTCATTAATGCCATCGCCCACCATCGCCACAATTTTACCTTCCTCTTGCAGTTTTTGGGTAAATGCGGCTTTATCGGATGGCAGCACTTCTGCTTTGAACAGCGACAGCCCTACCTCTTTAGCCACAGCGGTTGCCGTTTGCAGGTTATCTCCTGTGAGCATATACACCTCAATGCCCATTTTTTGAAGCGTAGAAATAGCCTCTTTGGAGGTGGCTTTAATTTTATCGGCTATAGAAATGATTGCCAATACTCTATCCGTATCTGCAAAATACACTACCGTGTTGGCGGTCTTCTGCCATTCTTCGGCCTGATGGAAAAGCTCCGGAGCCAATTCAATTCTATTTTCCTCTAAGAGTCTCTTATTGCCTATATAGTAGCTCTTGCCTTCATGAACACCTTTGACTCCACGGCCGGTAAGACTTTCAAAATAATCGATGGAAGTACTTTTAACTCCTTGTCCCTTCAACTTGCCCACTACGGCTTCGGCCAAGGGGTGCTCGCTTTGCATTTCCAAACTCAACAGAATCTCCTGATATGCCAGCGCGAAGTTTTCCTGTTGCCATTTTAAGCCATTAACCTCGGGTCTGCCTTCCGTAATGGTACCTGTCTTATCTAAGATCACGGCATTTACTTTATGCCCCAATTCAAGGCTTTCGGCATCCTTAATTAAAATATTGTTTTCAGCGCCTTTGCCCACACCAACCATTATGGCCGTTGGAGTTGCTAGCCCAAGGGCACAAGGGCAGGCAATAACCAACACCGACACAGACGACAGCAAAGCATAGGTAAAGGCATTGTCGCCTCCTAAAACCATCCACACCACAAAAGTGATTATCGAAATGGCAATCACAATAGGCACAAAAATGCCCGCAATTTTATCCACCAGCTTTTGAACGGGCGCTTTGCTCCCCTGGGCTTCCTGAACCATTCTGATGATTCCTGCCAGCACGGTGTCTCCGCCCACCTTTTTGGCCACCATCTGAAAGCTACCTTTCTGGTTTACGGTGCCGGCAAACACTTCAGCATCAACCGATTTGCTCACAGGAACAGATTCCCCTGTAATCATGCTTTCATCCACGTAGGATTGACCGGAAGAGACCACACCATCTACCGGAATTTTCTCACCGGGTTTAACCATCAATATAAATCCCTCTTTAACAGCCGATATGGGTATTTCTACCTCTTCTCCTTCAACAATGGCTTTGACGGTTTTAGGTTGTAGCCCCATTAGTTTCTTTATGGCTGAAGATGTATTTGATTTGGCCTTTTCTTCCAACAGTTTCCCTAAAGAAATAAAAGTGATGATAACCACTGCTGCTTCATAGTATACATGGGCGTGTATGCCCCGTTGATGCCAGAAATCGGGGAAAAAAGTATTGAATACACTAAATATAAAGGCTATTGATGTGCTAAGAGCCACAAGCGTATCCATATTGGCCATGCCGTGCTTGGCCTGTTTCCATGCCGTGTTAAAGAAACTTCGGCCAATATAAAACAGCACAATGGCCGATAAAGGCATAGAAATCCATTTACCCGGCTCCCACTCCATGAAAAACATTCCGATAACAAAAACAGGAGCCGTTAGCAATGCAGACCAGATGAACCGACTCTTTATTTTTTTGTAATGCCTCATTTGCTCATCGGTCTGTGCCTGAGAAGCATCTTCTGTATCTATAATAAGGTCGTAGCCAATTTCCTGGACAGAACTCCTTAAATTTTCTACAGTTGCCTGCTCAGGGTTGAATTCGGCCCAGGCAGTTTGGGTAGCAAAGTTTACCCCGGCCTTCATAACTCCCGGTGTGTTTGCCAACATAGACTCCACACTCACCGCACAGGCGGCACAGGTCATACCGGTTACGGGAAAAGTCTGTTTTACAATGTTTGCATTTACAGATAACCTTGCCTCTGTGTTCTGCTTAATTGATTGTTCCATTTTGAGTTTTTGTTTCAAAATTAGGAAGTGATACCCTCCTCTTCTTTACAAGATTACAGGCTAACATTATAGGTTTTCCGGTATGCGCCTTCTGTTCAACCTGAATTGAGAAGGACTGATACCGGTTACACTCTTGAATTGGTTAGAAAGATGCTGGGGACTGCTGAACCCTGTTCGGAAAGCTATCTCTTCCAAGGTCTCCTCTGAGTAGACCAGTAGTTCCCTAACTTTATCTACCCGACTAACGATGTAGTACCTCTCTAAAGTAATTCCTTCGTAGCGACTAAATACTTCGGCCAGCGAATCATAGTTTTTATGAAACCTCAATGACAAGAACTCCGAAAGTTTTATGGAAGACAAAGCCCCTGAATTTTGCTCTATCAGGCTTTTAATAGCTTCCTTGAGCTGCCTGAGGAGGCTCGTAGTTCGGTCTTCCAAAAGCTCAAAACCAAGAGGTTTAAGAAGCTCCTTTATGGTCATCAGGCCTTCGGCAGGCAGTGGTTTTTCCAGCTCAACCTGACCAAGGCTCACCTTATTCACCCTAAAACCCCAGGTCTCCAGCAAGTCGCGAATGGTGGTAATGCACCTGTTGCACACCATGCCTTTTATGTATATGCATTCCTGATCCATTATGTTGAAAAATAACTTTTAGGCAAATATCCCTTTGTCGGCACATTCACCTGTTACATTATAATCAGGAAGTGTTACAAGATTTAAACCTGATCTAAAGGGTTCCTTTTTTGAATATCGTGAGTAGCCTTAAAAGCCGTTGGGGTTAGCCCGGTCACTTTTTTGAATTGACTCGACAGGTGTGCAACACTGCTATAGCCAAGCTTATAGGCTATTTCCTTCACCGATAACTCATCGTAAAACAAATGCTCCTTTACCTTCTCCACTTTCTGGCGGATTATATATTGCTCTAGCGTAATACCTACAACAGTAGAGAAAAGGTGGCTCAGGTACGCGTAGTCAACGCCAAGCTTCTCTGAGAGAAAATCGGACCAATTGGTTTTGAGATCGAACTCATCTTTGTGATGAATTACTTCAATGATAAGGGTTTTGGCTTTTTCGAGAAGTACACTCTTCTCATCACCTATTAACTCAAACCCCTTCTTTTTCAGCTCATCGTTAAGCTCCAAAAGCTCGGCTTCAGATATCGGTGCAGGCAATTTCACTTCTCCCAACGATACTGACATGGGCGTTATAGACATTGACTCAAAAACAGCCTCTACTGCAAGAATGCAGCGCCTGCAGACCATGTTTTTAATAAAAACCGATGTTTGTGTTTTCATGCCTATAAACCTGAAAAAGTTAACTAATTATTCTGTGAAAACACCACCTCTCAAAAACCCCGCTCCCATTTGCTGGCCTCCTGCTTGCGCTTCATTTCTCCGGACGCTATCATTTCGGCAAGCCGGGGATTCTGTTCAGTGGCTTTTGAGGTAAGGTGCCAGTAACCGCAGACCTGACATTCGTAAACGTTCTGTGGCCCTTCATGCGGAAGAAATCCTTTGTAAATATGTTGATCGATCAAGGCTGTTTCGGCCAAATCTTGAGACATATACTGATATTTGCCGCTGCTGCAAGACATTGTGTAAAGTAAAGCATAGAATAGCGGAATTGGTTTGAAGCTTTGAACAAAAATTCATTCTTTTAACCAGCACCACAACCCATCTCATGAATTACCAACTGAACGAAATAGCCAAACTCACAGCCGATTTCATCAATACCACCGATAGGCACGTATTCCTAACAGGCAAGGCGGGAACAGGAAAAACCACCTTCCTCAAACATATCGTTCAGCATACACATAAGAAAACCATTGTGGCGGCTCCCACGGGAATTGCTGCCATCAATGCACAAGGAGTTACCCTGCATTCCCTTTTGCAACTTCCGTTTGGTGCATTTATTCCCGAAAGGGTGGTTCCACCTGATGTGAACACGCAATTCACCACGCTGTACAATCTGTTTTCTAATCTGAGGTTCAATAGCTCCAAAAGGCAGCTCATTCGAGAAATGGAACTACTCATCATTGATGAAGTAAGTATGCTCCGTGCCGATTTGCTGGACTGCATAGACCACATGCTTCGCTACCTGAGAAAACGAAAGGATGTGCCCTTTGGAGGAGCTCAAATTCTTTTCATTGGCGACCTGCTTCAACTGCCTCCTGTGGTAAAAGACGATGAGTGGAACATCCTGAAGAGCTATTACAACTCCAGCTACTTTTTTGAGGCGAAGGCTCTTTCTGCAGCATCTCTAATTCATGTTGAATTGGAGGAAATCTATCGTCAAAGCGATGATCAGTTCATTGCTATTCTCAACCGATTTAGGGAGAACAAACAAACCAGAGAAGATATTGAATTCCTGAATCAGTATTACAAGCCGGAGATGAACGAAGCGGAAGCTGATGGCTACATTCACCTCACCACACACAACCGCAAAGCTGATAATATCAACTCCGAACGACTGCGGGCCTTAGACTCCAAAAGCTATTCCTTTCACGCAGAAATTGTCAACGACTTTCCGGAAAATTCTTACCCCATTCCGGAAGAATTGGTCTTGAAAGAAGGAGCTCAGGTTATGTTCATTAAGAACGACCCAAGCGGTGAGGGCCAGTTTTTCAATGGAAAAATCGGCCATGTTTCTCACCTGTCTTCAGGAACTATAAAAGTGAAATTCAGCAATGGAGAGGAAGTAGATGTTCCGCAATATACCTGGGAGAATAAGCGATATTCCCTGAACAAAGACACCAACGAGATTGATGAGAAAGTTCTGGGAAGTTTCACTCACTTTCCGCTCAAACTGGCCTGGGCTGTTACTGTGCACAAAAGTCAGGGACTTACCTTCGAAAAAGCCATTTTGGATCTTTCAGGGGCTTTTACCCAAGGTCAGGTCTATGTGGCCCTTTCCAGGCTAACTTCTTTAGACGGGCTGGTACTTTCTTCCAGAATCCCGACCGATGGTTTCGATATTTCCAGTTCCATGCGGGAGTTTTCGGCTGCCAAGCCTTCTCTCGATGAACTTTCAAGCAGGCTTTCGCAAGACCGAAATAAGTACCTGTTCCAGCTTATCTCCCAGCATTTCGATTTTCAGGAGGTGGTCAAGAGTTTCAGAAGTCATATTTTCAGTTTCGATAAGCAGGAAAACCGTTCGCTCAAGCAGCAATTTCTGGAGTGGACCAATCAGTTGACAGACCCTATCTTCCCGCTCGAAAAAGTAGGCAAGAGTTTTCAGAGTCAAGCCTACTCGATCATCCATCAGGAACAAGACATTCAACAGCTTTCCGAACGTGTTAAAAAGGCCAAGGACTATTTCACTCCTATTCTAATGACGGCCTATGATGCCATCAAGGAACATGATAAAAACCTGAAGGACAAGACCAGACTCAAAACCTACAGAAAGGAATTGAAGGAACTCTCCGAATTGCTCTTCAACAAGCAAATGGCCTTGTTAAGAGCCAGCCTGTATATTCAGTTTTTGGCCGAAGGCAAAACCCTCACTAAGCAAGATGTTCAGGATGTGCTGAAGGAACTGATTATACCCAAAACGGAAAAGAAGAAAGACAAAACACCCACCGCTGAAATCAGCTTTGCCTTATATAAAGAGGGTAAAACTGTGGAAGAAATCGCCAAGGAAAGAGGCTTTGTAACCTCCACTATTGAAGGCCATCTTTGCAAATACATAGAAACAGGAGATGTAAAAGCCACCGACCTGATTGAAGAAGAAAAGCTCAAAAACATCCTCAGCCTCATCACCCCAGAAACCTCCAGCCTCACCGAAATCAAAAGCAAGCTAGGCGATGAATACACTTACGGAGATGTGAGGGTAGCGATGACGGAGTGGAAGAGAATCAGGGTTAAGGATTAAACGTCATTCTGGGATTTTCCTTCCAACTCCAAAAAAGGGAAGAAAAATATCCGGAATCTTATTTAGTATCATAAAGCCAATCAGCCATTAGTACGGAACAAAAAAGCCCTTACATTTGTAATCCTTTTGCAAACGGCAAAATTGAAACTTATGGGGCCGACTGGAATTGACAGTAGGTGTAATGCAAGTGTAAGCATGCAGGGAGTTGTTAGTATTTCCCTTAAATAAAACTTTCATCATTTTAATTGGCGAAAGACAATACGCCCTTGCTGCCTAATCAGATTTAGATAGCAATGTGTCTCTCTCACCCCTCGTTCTGCCGGGTGGGAATATGAGACATCATCATGCAGAACTAGCGTAAGTGGATGTCGCGACACTTGCGTGAAATTAATCGCGGATAAGGTTTGGATTAGGGTGGTTGCTGTCCTTAACAAACTCGAAAACTAATCAGCAAATAAGCATGTAGAAGGCACTTAGTGTTCCTTATCTGGACGAGGGTTCGAATCCCTCCGGCTCCACCATAAAAAGAGGCCACACTTGTGGTCTTTTTTATTGTCCGATTTAGGGTTTTGAGAACCCCGGGCAGAGGGCTTGAAACCTTATGGTTCGTGAGAGGATGTACGGCATGTTTGTGCGTATGAGCCATCCCCCGGTTCACATTTCCCCTCCGAAGCTTCGACATAGGCGGTCTTTTAAGTTTCCTATCTTGAGCGCAGCCGAAAGATCGGCCAAGCCTTCTTATTGGGCAGATCCCTCTGCTTCGGTCGGGATGGAAAACAAAGAACCCGCCTTTGTAAACTCCGGGCTCTTGGCAGTTCCTTGTTACTTTTTCCTCAAACTTTAAACTTTGAACTCTGAACATGTAACTCAAATTTATATCTTGCGGCAATGGAAAAATTCGTTGTCTCGGCAAGGAAGTACAGACCGGTTGGTTTTGAGGAAGTTGTGGGTCAGGAGCACATCACTACTACCCTAAAAAACGCAATTGACAATGAGCAACTGGCTCAAGCACTGCTCTTTTGTGGCCCCAGAGGGGTTGGAAAAACCACCTGCGCCAGAATTGTAGCCAGACTCATCAACGAACAGTCTATAGATAATCCCCTATTAGGCAACGATTCCTTTAATATCTATGAACTCGATGCGGCCTCCAACAACTCGGTAGACGATATCCGAAACCTGATCGATCAGGTGCGTTATCCTCCGCAGCAGGGCAAATTCAAGGTCTACATCATAGATGAGGTTCACATGCTTTCGAACCAGGCTTTCAATGCATTTTTGAAGACCCTGGAAGAGCCACCATCATACGCCATTTTTATTCTGGCGACAACGGAGAAACACAAGGTAATTCCTACTATACTTTCCCGTTGTCAGATTTTCGACTTCAACAGAATTGAGGTAAGTGATATCTCAGGTCAGCTGAAAATGATTGCTGAGAAAGAAGGCATTGAGGCAGAAGATGAAGCGCTGAACCTGATTGCTCAAAAGGCAGATGGAGCTATGCGTGACGCCCTCTCCCTCTTCGATCTGATTGTTACCTTCTCTCATGGCAAAAAGGTTACCTATCAGGCCACAATAGACAACCTTCACATTCTGGACTACGACTACTACTTTAGAATGACGGAAGCGTTGTTTAACGAAGACACCCCGGCTACTCTCTTGCTGTTTGATGAAATTTTGAAAAAAGGTTTTGACGGTCATAATTTCATTGTGGGACTAAGTGGTCATTTCAGAGACCTTATGGTGTGTAAAGACAATGCCACCATTCAATTATTGGAGGTTTCGGATACCGTAAAGGCTAAATATCAGGCCCAGGCCAACGAAGTGCCCATGTCGTTTTTACTCACTGCGCTGAACGTGGCCAACCAATGCGACATTCATTACAAAGCCAGTAAAAACCAGCGTTTACACGTGGAGCTTGCTCTCTTGAAAATGGCTCACCTAAAAAGAGCCATTCAGTTGGCCGATGTGAGTGTTGCAGACGATTCATCAAAAAAAAAAGCCTAACGCAGCCTGAGGCTACCGAACCTCAAGACGAAACGCCCGATCGTTCCTCTTCACCTTTAGTGCCGGAGACCAATGCCACTCAGGCACCCACCAGCGAAGCGATAACAGTTACCGAAAAGGCCCCTTCTACCTCTAAAGAGGAGGTTGCTCAAGCCGCCAAACCTGAGCCTACTACTAGTCGCCCCAAGCTTAGAAAGCCTCTCAGCACCAAAACCATGGATATTCCAACGGACCTGAGTGCACTCAAGAAGGTGATTAGCAAGCCGAAAGAAGATATACAGGAAAAGGAAAAGGAGCCTACAGGACCTACTCGCCAGAAAAGCTTTGATGCGGCAACTCTGCAAAGGGAATGGATGGCTTTTGTAGAGCAACGACAGAAAATGGGGCTCACTCAGGAAGTACTCATTCTTAAGGAGCCTTATACTCTAAACGGAGAGCAAATTACCGTAACCATAGCCAATGAAGCCCTTGAACCAACCTTTGAGAAATTCAGAGGAGATCTTCTGCAATTTTTAAGAGACAGACTGGAAAACGACCTAATTACTGTTCGGTCTGAGGTAAGAGAAATGGAGCGGGAGAAAATGCTTTATACCGATAGAGAAAAGTTTGAACACCTCAAACGAAAATACCCTGCCTTGCGCGATCTTCAGGATAAACTAGGGTTAGACCCTGAATTTTAAGCAGCGCCCCCCGGGATTCCGGCTAAAACTTTAAGGTAAAGCCAACCGTTATCACGTTTTTCAACTGCACATCGCGCCCCCGGGTACCATCCGACCGTGTGACCTTTACATCATCATCATAGATGAGCTGCGTATTTACTTTTGACTGTATAAAATCGTTGACTTTCAGGTTTAAACCAGCTTCTATATTCACCACCGTGTTGGGGAATTTTTCATAGTTGGAGAAGAAGTTGTAATTGGTTTTGAGCTCTACATTCTTCATTAAAGTTCTCTCAAAAGTACCAATGAGAGATATTCCGGCCTCCGAACGTATTTTTTCTCCGGCAATAACTCCAAACGACCCGGCCCTTGATAACGAGTCGTTGAGCACAAAGGTAAATCGACCGGTAAATGGGGCTAGTGTAGCCGATAAGCCGGCTTGTGGTCTGTAGGTCAAACCAAGAGAAGCCTGCAAATATCCAGGAGCCATGAAGTCCGATATGAGTACTCTGCGTTTCTCCGATTGGCCTGCCACATTTTCCAGCTTAACCCCTTCGTCCATCTGGGTTCTAAAATTAATGGCGGCAGACATCAGAATCATTTGGCTAAACTTCTGACTGTACTTACTGGAGAGAATAATGGCATCGTCTGTCTTTTCAAAGCGATTGGTATTATCTCCTTTTCGAATTACTCCGTAACCAAACTTGGCTCTGTTTTCCCATACCACCTCTTCGCGTTCGTAGTTGGCAAACCCCTCCAAGGTACCTCCAATGGCCAAAGAAGACTCACCACCGGCTGCCCAGTTGGTCAATCCCACTTGTTGAATGTTCAATGCGAAAGAGCCTCCGTTTTTCCAATACACCACCGAGTCGGCCTCTGCCTCGGAGGAAGCGTTCTGTGCCCAAACCTGTTGAATTGAAAAGAGGAATAAGAATAGAATAGTCTTTTGAGTCATTCCTATGATTCTGCTGCAAATGTACGGGAGTAATCCAACCCCTAAAAATTCAAGGAAGCTTTTTGTCCAAAATGGTATTGTGCGTTAATTGGGCTTTCTGATGATCAGTTTTTCTCCAAGAGACAACGTATGGTCTGCCTTGTTATTCCACCGTTTTATATCTTCTATTTCAACTTCATATTTTTTGGATATCGACCACATAGTTTCTCCTTTGGCCACTTGATGAGTAATGATTTGAGGCTCTTTTACTTTGGGAGCATACCTTTCTCTGGGAACGAGCAACTTTAACTCTTGCCCAATTTGCAGGCCATCGCTTAGTTTCAGATTATTCCATTCCAGAATTTCATCAATTTCTACTGCATATTCCTTGGCTATAGCAAAGAAGGTTTCCTGGTACCTGACCCGGTGAACAACCACCGTGTCCCGGGCCGTATTTGTGAGCGGCCTGATGGGCGTAGGTTCAATAAACACCTCATTATCATCCAGCAAAGGCAATTCAACGGTTTTTGGCCTCACGTTTTCCTGGATGGTCCTTTCAGGCTGAACAGGTTTTTCAGGCTCCGGCTCGAGGGTGCTCTCAGGTAACGAAACCCGACTGTACTCTACGGGAATATCTTTAGGCCTGATAAATCGGAGCCACAGCACACGCCCCACTTTCAATTGCTCCGCCTCTTTCATCCTGTTCTTTTGCATTAGCTTTTTCAGCTTTATGCCATAGTCTTGCGATATGCCCCACAGGGTTTCTCCGGGCTGTACAATATGGTAATGAACCTTACCCTTGTTGCGCTTTTTCTTTAGGTAGTAGTACCTGTCGGCTCTCACATTGCCTCTTTCACCAATGTCATTGAACTTCATCAGCCTTTCCGTTTTTACCCCCGTGCGGGCAGAAAGGCTTTGCAGATTGTCATTGCTTTTAGCTCGAACTGCGGGTATTCCGTTCAGCTCAATATTTCCGGGCTCATAGGCCTTGGCGGTGTTTCCCGTAATCTGCGGAAAAGCCCCTACGTTGCCAGCAATTGGCCTGAAGCGCATGCGTCTGGTTTCGGCCTTTGTGGTACTTTCCGAACGGTTATTCGAAGAGGCAGAACGCGACTTGTCTGCTTCATTAGTTTTCTGCGGTTCATCGCGTCTTACCACTACAGGTCCGCCTTTTTTAGCATCGGGATAGAATACCAGATAAGACTTATCGTCCGGAATCTGAGATTGGTTGAGCCATTTATTATAAGCCCTCAACTCATTGAAATCGGTACCTGTTGCCTGGCTCACCTGCCGCAAGGTTTTCCCTCGGCCTTCATAGCTGTGTAAACTCATATCGCTACGATACTTGCCGTTGCCCACATAATCTTTAAAGGCCAGGTAATGAGCTATGAATTTCTTTATGTACCAGTGTGTTTTGCCATCAATTACCATCGACTTTGCTCCGTACAACTTATCGTCAACAGAGCGCTGGGTACCGGTGAGCCCCTGTAAATACGACTGAAGCGAAAGCACCCAGTTATCGAACACAAAGTTGCTTCGCTTAAAATATTTGGTAGCTCCAACGGTTGCTGCCACAATGTGCTTCCGTTCGTCTACCACGTTGTCTACCCGTAAGCCTAATTCCTGAGCCGATGCTTTTTTGAACTGCCAGAAACCCACGGCATTGGAAGATGATACTGTATCGGATACAAACTGACTCTCTTGAATGGGCAGGTATTTAAAATCTTCCGGAATTCCTTCCTGGCGAAGCACCTCTTCTACATAAGGCATATACAGGCGAGACCTGTCTACAAGGCGCTGAAAATGGTACTGACTGCGGGTAAGCAGGTCTAAGGTTTGCTCAATTTCCTTCTTGGCATCGGACTGTATTTTGAGCCTGACCCCGGCAAATTCCATTTCATTGGGGACAGTGATTGGAGCTTGCGCTAATGAACGTAGCGAAGCCAGCAGGAGAATGAGTAGTGCGGTGAAAGTCTTTCTCACTGTATTCTTCTTACCACCATCAGGCCATCTCTAATGGGGAACAAAACGTTTTCAACTCGATCATCTTCGTGAACAGAACGATTAAAATCGAGTATGGCTTGCGTATCGGCATCAATTTTCTTGTCAGTTTTTACCACTTTGCCACTCCACAAAACGTTGTCGGCTATGATAAAACCACCAATACGCACTTTTTGCAACACTAAGTTAAAGTAATTCAGGTAATTTTTCTTGTCGGCATCGATGAAAACTAAATCGAAAGGCCCCTCAATTTCAGGGATTAGCTGCATGGCATCGCCAATTCTAAAGTCAATACTATCGGTGAGGCCGGCTTCAGAAAAATAAGCTCTTACAGAAGCCTCCAGTTCCTCATTCTTATCTATGGTGATCAATTTTCCACCGGCCACCAGCCCCTCTGCCATGCAAATGGCCGAATATCCCGTATAAGTGCCAATTTCCAGAATTCTTTGCGGTTGGATCATATGACTAAGCATGGAAAGTACCCGGCCTTGCAAATGCCCTGAAAGCATGCGTGGCATGAGCACTTTTTGATGGGTTTCTCTATTCACCCTGCTCAGTAGTTCACTTTCCTTATCAGTATGCTCTTCTACATACCTTTGTATGTCTTCGGGAATAAAATCCATTAGTTTTCGGGTAATAGGGTTAAATAACTCAATCGGTTTTCGTCAAACATCTCATTGGCAATATCCATGAGCTCAGCACCGGAGATTTGGCGAATACGCTGAAAGACATCTTCCAAAGAATCTACCTTTTCCATATCAAGAATGCTTTTTCCCAACATCAACATAAGGCTGGTGTTGTTTTCTTCGGCCATGGCCAGTTGTCCAATAAGTTGCTCCTTAGCTTTGTGTAGTTGAAGCACCCCCAACGGCTTTTCGCGTAGCTGTCTGAGCTCTTTGGCTATAATGCGGTGGCTGCGTTCTACCTGGCTTTTTTCGGTTCCAAAGTATATGCCGAATAAACCGGTATCGGCAAATGGGTGATATGCGGCCTCCACACTGTAGACAAATCCATACTTTTCTCTCAATGCCAGGTTGAGCCGGGAATTCATTCCCGGTCCGCCCAATATGTTCACCAACATAAAAAACGGTAGTCGTTTCTCATCAGCCAGGGCATAGCCTGTAGCCCCAATAGCACAGTGTGCCTGGGTAATGTTTCGTCTGATAATCTCTCGATCGGGCTGGTAAAATTCAAACGGTTTGCGCTGCCGGGAGGCCTGCAAAAGGGGAATTTGGCCAAAGTACTTTTCGGCCAGCCTCTTCACTTTCTTAAACGGCACATTGCCCACACATGAAAACACCACCCGCTCTGTACTAAGATTTGTTTTTAGAAATTCCTGAAAATCTTCTCGGTGAAAAGACCGCACACTTTTGGGGGTTCCCAGAATGTTTTGACCCAGAGGATGTTCTTTAAAAACTACACGATCGAACTCGTCCTGAAGAGCATCTTCAGGGTTGTCATGATATAGCGCCATCTCTTCTAAAATGACCCCTCTTTCATTTTCAATTTGCTTTTCAGGAAAAACCGAATCGAAAGTAATATCCTGCAAAAGCTCAAAGGCACTCTCCATGTGCTTATCCAGCGCTGAGGCGTAGAAGCAGATTTTCTCTTTGGTTGTGTAGGCATTCAGCTCTCCCCCTACCGAATCGAGTTTATTGAGAATATGGAAAGCTTTGCGTTTTTTGGTTCCTTTAAAAGCCATGTGTTCCCAAAAGTGGGCAATACCCAATTGTTCCTCGGTTTCATCGCGACTCCCAATATCCAATATGAAGCCGCAGTGCACAATTTTAGTACTGGGAACTTCTTTGTGGATTACTCTGATGCCGTTGGGTAAAGAAATAAGATTGTAGTCGACCATGCTTTTTTTGGAACGGCTGCAAAGTTAAGGCTTTATTGAGCAGAATAAGAACACTTTACATGTAAGATAATCACTCCGCCCCCTCCCTACAGTCATTCCCGTGCAGGCGGGAATCCCCATATCAAACAGACGGATTCCCGTTTTCACGGGAATGGCGAAATGAACTGTTTTTCTATCTTTGAACTGCCTATGACAAAGCCATTTCAGAAAATACTCGTCATTCAAACCGCTTTTATTGGCGATGTAATTTTGGCCACTGGTGTTTTAGAAAAGATTCACCAGCACTACCCTAAGGCTCGGCTCGATTTTTTGGTTCGCAAAGGCAATGAGGGATTGGTAAAAAACCACCCTTTCCTTAACCAAACCCTTATTTGGGATAAAAAGGCCGGCAAATACAGAAACCTGCTGAAAATGTTGAAGGTCATTCGTGCGGAACGCTACGATCTGGTAGTGAACATTCAACGATTTGCCAACTCAGGTTTTCTCACTGCTTTTTCTGGAGCTAAAATCAAAGTTGGTTTTGACAAGAATCCATTCAGCTGGGCTTTCGGCAAGAAAGTGCCACATGAGATCAATAATGGCAAGCACGAAATTGAGCGGAACCATGATCTGATTGCTGAGTTTACTGATGGCACTCCATCCAAACCAAAACTTTATCCGTCAAATCAAGACTTTGAGAAGGTCGCTTCGCTTAAAGCCGCTCCCTTTATTTGCTTTGCCCCGGCTTCTGTTTGGTTTACCAAGCAATTTCCGAAAGAGAAGTGGATCGAATTCCTTTCCACCACAGATTTCCAAGGAAAAATTTACGCCCTGGGTGCTCCTTCCGATCATGCCCTTTGCGATGAAATTATTCAGAAAAGTGGCCACCCGAATGCTGAGAATTTGTGTGGTAAGCTAAGCCTTTTGGAGTCGGCCGCTCTTATGCAGGCTGCTCAAATGAACTATGTGAACGACAGTGCGCCTATGCATTTGGCCAGTGCCATGAATGCACCGACCGCAGCCATCTTCTGTTCTACTATTCCAGAATTTGGTTTCGGGCCTCTATCTGATCATTCAAGCGTAATACAAATCGAAGAGCCTCTGACCTGCAGACCCTGCGGACTGCATGGCAAAAAAGCTTGCCCGGAAGGACATTTTAAGTGTGGTTTTGAGGTTAAAACCGATAGGTTAACTGGTGCTGCGTACAATACCCCTTAAAGGCTGGTTTCGCTAAAACCACTTATAGGGTTACTCATTTAGATCCCACTTGTTAGATCCAGCATACTAGCCACAAGCTGTGCCCTTACCGTGTCTTTTAATAAGCATTTGTGAAGACACAAATGGAGGCAAGGTTCATAAATACACTTCTTGCGACTTAAGTAAGTAACCCTAACCTCTTATTAAATTGATGCTACAGATATTCAGTCAGAAAAACTCGATTTAATTGGGTGGCTCGCGGGGCTTGATGATTTAAAAGTGATCAAACCGGTCAGTTCAGTTAAATAGGGTTAAGGGCCTCCGTCCAAAGATTTAAAGCAGGCCAGCCTTTTCTGCAATAACCAATCTTCTAAGGTTCCGAAACATTGGCCAAAATGCTGAATCTATCTCGTTCTGACTTAACTCCTCTCACTTCTCTTTATTTTCTCCCTGTTTCCTGCTTACTTCGCTACAAACGAAAATGAGCTTATGAGATACGAACACATCGGTAAAGAACTTTTCATAAAAAACAGAGAAAAGCTAAAGGCCAGACTCAAGCCGAATTCGGCAGTCATAGTCTGCTCAAATGATATTATGCCCACCAATGCCGATGGCACCATGCCCTTTAGGCAAAACAGTAATATGCTTTATCTATCAGGAATAGACCAGGAAGAGTCTACCCTCATTATAGCCCCTGACTTTCCTGATGAACGCATGAAAGAGGTACTGTTTCTTCGCGAAACCAACGAACACATTGCCGTATGGGAAGGCCACAAATACACCCAGGAGGAAGCCGAAAACACTTCTGGCGTAAAAACCATAATGTGGAACGATAAATTTGAGCAAACTCTTAAAACCATATTAGCCGAAACCGAGCATATATACCTATACCATAACGAACACATTAGAAACTCAACCGAGGTAGAAACCCGAAGCGACCGCTTTAGTCAGTGGATACGCAAAACATACCCTACCTATGAATACGAGCGTCTGGCTCCTGTAATTTACGACCTGCGCACTGTAAAGGAGCCTCGCGAAATAGAGCTAATGCAAAAGGCCTGTGACATTACCGAAAAAGGTTTTAGAAGGGCAATGGCTTTTACCAAACCGGGGGCTTGGGAGTTTGAGGTTGAAGCAGAAATACTTCACGAGTTTGTAAGAAACCGATCAAAAGGTTTTGCCTATACGCCCATCATAGCCGGAGGGGCCAATGCCTGTGTATTGCACTACATTGAGAACAAAGATCAACTAAAAGACGGTGACCTGCTGCTTATGGACATTGGAGCAGAATATGCCAACTATGCCTCAGATCTTACCCGAACCATTCCCGTAAACGGAAAATTCAGCAAAAGACAAAGGGAGGTATATAATGCTGTACTTCGGGTAAAAAAAGCAGCCACAGAAATGTTGGTTCCCGGCAATAGAATTCCCCAATATCATAAAGAGGTTGGCAAAATAATGACCAGCGAACTCATTGGCCTGGGCCTTCTCGACCAAACAGATGTAAAGAATGAAGACCCCAACTGGCCGGCCTACAAGAAATACTTTATGCATGGCACCTCTCACCACATTGGCTTAGACGTACACGATGTCGCCAGTATTTACACCGAATTCAAACCCGGTATGGTGTTCACTGTAGAACCCGGCATTTACATTCCGCAAGAAGGAATTGGCATTCGCCTGGAAGATGACATTCAGATTACAGAGAATGGTCAGTTCAACCTTATGCGAAACATACCTATTGAAGCTGAGGAGATTGAAGATATAATGAATCAGTAAATGATTGAGATTATAGAAGGTAGTTTGCCCGATGCCCTGCAAGTGCTGGGCAAATTACCTGAATTTGACCCTTTGCTCTCTACAGAACATTACCTTGAGCGGGTAAAAAACAAGCAGCAACTCACTCTACTAGCCAAAGTAAATGGCGAGTTGGCAGGATGTAAAGTGGCCTATAACAGAGACAACGATGGCATGCTGTACAGCTGGCTGGGAGGTGTAGCACCGCAGCATAGAAAAAAGGGCCTGGCCAGGCGCATGGCCGACTATCAGGAAAGCTGGGCGTTGAAAAATGGCTACAGGGGCATTAGGTTTAAAACCCTCAATCGCCACAAAGCCATGCTAACTTTTGCCATAAACAATGGCTTTCAAATAAGCCAGGTAAAGCCTAAAGACGAACTGGAAAATTATCGGATAATACTTATTAAACACCTGCTATGAGCCAACATTTTAATAGTGAACAAGCCCCTGAGCCTGTAGGACTTTATCCTCATGCCCGAAAAGTAGGCAACCTGCTCTTTCTTTCCGGAGTAGGACCCAGAGAACGCGGGTCTTCCAAAATTCCTGGAGTTCAGTTGTCAGAAGATGGAGAAATTCTGTCTTACGATATTGAAGAACAATGCCACTCGGTGTTTAAAAATGTTCAACTTATATTAGAGGCATCGGGAAGCAGCTGGGATCAACTGGTTGATGTAACCGTTTTTCTCACCAATATGAAGGCCGACTTCCCCATTTACAATAAAATTTACGCGGAGTATTTCAAAGACAATCAACCGTGCCGTACGACTGTAGAAATAAGCTCTCTCCCTACCCCAATTGCCATTGAGTTAAAGTGTATTGCTACTATTTAGCCGTGCAATGACTATATTCAGGAAACACTTTTTAGCTGATTTCCATGAATTTAGGAAAAAACCATCTCGCCTTAGCCGTCAAAGACATTGCGGCTTCCTATGCCTTTTATCAAAAACTCGGCTTTGAAGCACTCCCTAATTGCGGAAGCATAGAAGATAAATGGCTCATTGTTCGAAACGGAAACATTCAACTGGGCCTTTATCAGGACATGTTTAGTAAAAACGTGATCACCTTCAATCCTCCCGATGTTCGGGCGGTACAACAAGCCCTTCAGAGCCGAGGCATTACCCTTAGCCGCACCTGCGATGAAAATAGCAGCGGGCCGGCCTATATTATGCTCAAAGACCCGGATGGCAATGAAATATTGATGGACCAGCACTAACACCCACAACACTCAACCACCTTCTACCATGAAACGACTTTTTAAAAACCTCTGGAATCGTATCATCCGATTCTTTCAAACTATAAAACCGGGCCCAATAGCCCAAGACGGTGCATTTAAGGCCATTGCCACAACAGCCATTGTTATTTGGCTCATTACATCGCTTTTGGTGTTTGTATTGGACGGCAATACCTACTTTGGCATTGCACCCGTGGTTCTGGGGCTTATTCTTGCTTTTTTGGTAAGTGCAAGCACTGTTTTAGTAGTAAACTTGCTAAAGCTTCTTCCAAAGAAATTTTTCTGGTATGTGCCGGGAGCTTTTTTTCTTGGCACATTTATTTTCAATGGTGGTAGCCTCAGCATTCAATTTCCTCTGTTCATCATACTTTTTGCAGGCCTCTCCGGGGCCGGGCTATACACTTTGCTTAAAAAAACGAGGAAGCACAATACAAAAGCCCAAACCATAGTGGCTGCACTAGGCCTATTGGCCGGACTGGCCGGACTGGTTTGGGGCATAATATGGGTAGCCGACACGGGCTTTAAACCCGAAGTTGAACATATTAATGCCGCACTAAAATCAGACTATCGCCCAAAGCATATCGAACTAAACAACCCTGCAGAAGCTGGTCCATACCCGGTAGAATTTCTTACCTATGGCAGCGGCAAAGACAAACACCGCCCGGAATTTGGAGAAAATGTAAATATAGTGACCGACTCGGTTGATGGTTCAAGACTAATAGACGACTGGAATAAACTCTCCGGGAAAATAAGAAGCTGGTATTGGGGCCACGATGACAAAGCCCTGCCCATAAATGGCCGAGTATGGTATCCTCAAGGCGATGGCCCTTTTCCAATTGCACTAATTGTACATGGCAATCATTCCATGTTCGACTACTCCGATCCCGGCTATGAATACCTTGGTCAACTATTGGCAAGCCAGGGAATAATTTTAGCCAGTGTAGACGAAAACTTTATAAACAGTGGCTGGCCCGATATTTTTGGAAATGGACTGGATGAGGAAAATGATGCTCGGGGCTGGTTATTGCTAGAGCACCTCAGAAACTGGAGAAAATGGAATGAAGACCCCGAAAATCCTTTTTTTGGCAAAGTAGATATGAACAACGTGGCTGTAATGGGTCACTCCCGTGGGGGTGAAGCAGCCGCCATTGCTGGATTTTTCAACACCCTGGATTACTATCCGGACAATGCCAATCAGAAATTCGACTTTGGTTTTAACATCAAAGCAGTGGTGGCCATTGCTCCTGTAGATGGCCAATACAAACCGGGAGAAACAAGTACCCCACTAAAAGATGTGAACTATCTGGTTATTCACGGAGCTAATGACGGAGACGTTCAGTCATTTGCAGGCTTGAGGCAGTATGAGCGGGTTGAGTTTTCAGATAGTTCCGACTTCTTTAAATCGGCCATTTATGTATATGGAGCCAACCATGGGCAGTTTAATACGTCTTGGGGCAATAGAGATGCTGGTTACCCTTATGGTTCGCTGCTTAATGTAGATGCCCTGATGCCCATGGAAGAGCAACTCACCGTGGGCAAAGTCTATATCAGTGCTTTTCTGCAAGCCACATTACTCGGTAAGAATGAATACCGCTCTCTGTTTAAAGACTTTCGCAGTGGCTTGGAATGGTTACCTCAAACCATTTACCTCAATCAATATGAAGACAGCAACTGGCAAACCATTGCCGATTTTGAAGAAGACCTAGACCTTACTTCTACTTCAGAAGGCGGTAAAATAACTACCCAAAACCTAACCGTTTGGAGAGAACAACTGGTAAGCATGAAGTGGGGAAACCGGGGAACCCGGGCCGTCTATATTGGCTGGGATAGCCTGGCTCACCCTGTAGATACAGCCCGATACACAATAGCACTGGCCAAACCTCTATCGACTCAGAGTGCCTCATACCTCACTTTTGAACTTTCTGAGTCTAAAGAAAACACCTACCCCGAGAAAGATCGCGACAAAGAAAAAGAAGACGAATCGGCAAAAGACGAGCAGAATAATAATGAAACGAACAACGCAGAGGAACCCGAAGCGGAAGAACAGGCCGATGACAAAGAAGAACCCAAAGCCAAGGAACCCATTGACTTTAGTATTGAATTCCAGGACTCCAACGGACAAATGGTGAGAATTAAGTTGAGCGATTACAGCTACCTTCAGAGACAGCTCACGGTAGATGTATTCAAAAATCCTGAACTTCAGGACAACAAAACATCGGAAGCTGTTTATAACACCTTCTTTATTTCGCTAAGCGACCTTCAGAAAGTGAATAGCCAATTCAACACAGAGTCTATACAATCATTAAGCTTCATCTTCGATCAGTCGCCTCAAGGGGTAATCATAATGGATAAAATAAGCTATCATAAGTAACGAAATTCCTCCAACAATTAGATCTTCTTCCCATAATGGGACAGTACAACTGTTGTTCACATCTTTTTTTTTGCCGTTGGTAGGGTATTATAGGCGAAATACGTAGTTGGTATGTGGATTGAACTAAATCCACCAAACAACCTAACTACTATGGGGCAAATAGAATCGAAAATCAGAAAAGCACTACAGCCAATGCTCGAAGTGTTTAGCGGGTTGCTCATTAGAGCTACGAGCCCGTTTAGAAAAGGCGATTTTATCGAAATTGATGGTCGTCTCGGTTCCGTTGAACACAAGGGAATTAGGTTCACTATCCTGAGGAGCATCGATGGCGAACCCGTTCACGTTCCCAACACCCTCTTCTTCACCAAGCATCTACACAATTTAAGCCATCAGAATATTGTGAATGTAGACCTCGAAACTAAAGTCTGCTATTCAGAAAACATGGCTAAAATCAAAAAGCTCATCAACGATTATCTGAGCAACAATAAGCTTGTGCTCAGAAATCCTTCGCCAAAAGTAGTGGTAAAGAAAATGAAGAATAGCCACGTAGAGCTGGGAGTGAAAGTATGGTGCTCATTAGAAAAATACTTAGAAGTAGATGCAGAAACTGAGCTCCTTCTTAATCAGTTTCTAATAAGCCAGGGAGTGAAAGTTGCGAGCGAAAACACTGCTGCTGCCAAGTTAATGGCATAGAGAAAGCATGGTTTATATTTGTTGCAAAACAACAGGTAAACCATGGAAATACTCTGGTTAATTACGGGCACAGTATTAGGAATAATAATAGGCTGGTTGCTGACTAAACAGACTGCATCTAAGCCAAACCAAAACATTGACCAACTAAAGAATCAGCTTCAATTAGCTGAGGAACGAAATAAAATGCTGATAACTGAATTGCAAGAGTTAAAACCTACGCTATCTCAAGAAAGAGAGAAGAGGGTTGACTTGAGCAAGCAGTTGGCCACCTCACAGGCAGAGTTTAAGAACCTGCAACAACGACTGGCTGAACAAAAAATTGAAATGGAGCAAATGAATGAGCGTTTCTCTATTCAGTTTAAAAATTTGGCCAATGAAATTCTGGAAGAAAAAAGCAGAAAGTTTACTGAACAAAACAAGCTGAATCTGTCAGAAATTCTGACCCCACTAAAAGAACGCATTTCTGACTTTCAGAAGAAGGTAGAAGACTCCAATAAAGAAGGGGCCGAACGCAACGCTACCCTTCTTCAGCAAATACAGCACCTTAGTGAACTGAACAAACAAATAACCAAAGAAGCAGAAAATCTCACCAGAGCACTGAAAGGCGACACCAAAACCCAGGGTAACTGGGGGGAAGTAATTCTGGAAAGAATTCTGGAAAAATCTGGTTTGGAAAAGGGCCGGGAGTACGAAACTCAGGTGTCTGAAATAGGAAATGACGGACGCAGATATCAGCCCGATGTGGTGGTCAGGCTCCCTGAAAACAAACACATTATAATAGACTCCAAAGTTAGCCTTACGGCCTATGAACGCTACACTACTGCGAGCTCAGAAACCGAAAGAGCTGGTGAGCTCAAAGCCCACATCAATTCAGTGAGAGCCCATGTAAAGGGTCTGGGAGAAAAAAACTATCAAAACCTCTATGGCTTTGACGGTTTAGACTTTGTGCTTCTGTTCATACCCATTGAACCGGCCTTTACACTGGCTGTTCAACACGACCAGGAGTTGTTCAATGATGCCTACAGCAAAAACATTGTGGTAGTTAGTCCTACCACACTCATTGCAACACTGAGAACAATCTCAAGCATCTGGAAGCAAGAATATCAGAATAAAAATGCAATAGAAATAGCGCAACAAAGCGGAGCGCTATACGACAAGTTTCAGGCGTTTACCGAAGATTTGATGAATGTTGGTAAACATCTGGCAGGTACTCAAAAGGCTTATCAGGAATCGATGAAAAAGCTGGCTGAGGGGAGCGGCAACCTCATTAGGAGGGCCGAAAAGCTTAAAAAATTAGGGGCGAAGGCCAGTAAACAAATAGACAACCGTCTGCTCGACCGATCTGAAGATTAGTTTGAATCTCTCCTTTGGTCAAATAGACTTAACATATTTGGTTACAGCTACTTGAAAGGAAATAAAAAGCATAAAATTGACCACGAAATGCAATTTTATGTATATTTGCAGTCCTTTCACCAAGTCCTATCACCTAAACCTAATTTAGAAACCGCGTGCATTGTGGTCATAAATAAGGTGTATGCTAAACCATTTACAGGTTTAGGTGAGCATTAAGCTAACTACATCTTTGACCAAAACACGAGAGTGATGCAACAACCTATTGGCAAGCTATTGAAGGTTGCCACACATTTTTTTTCTATTGGCCTGGTTGCCTTTGTGCTCAACTGGCCTGCCAGTGCTATTGCGCAAACACAAGAGCTTTTCTTAGATGCCAATGGTGAAGCTACCCTTGACTTCAGCAATTTGAATTTAGATTGCTTCGAAGACAACGGAGCTTGCACTCCTTCTGCCGCTACAGGCGATGGCCATGCCATGTGGTTAAGCATCAACCCTTTTCCCGGCAGCTCCACTGATTTTATTTTTGCCGAAGGTGCAGAATTCAATGAATTCGAAGACGGATCGGCCATGCTCTCCGGTATTCTCTACAACACTTCTAACCCAACGGATAAATGGCAGGCAATCGTATATCTTTCTTCAAAAATGGACTGGACTACCTGGAGTTCCCTAGGTAGAGATTATAAAAACGAAAAAGGTTTAGCCGGAGACCACTACAAAGACTGGAGCTACTACATCATGGATCCGTCTCAAACAAGCCAGATTATTGGGCTTGAAGCCAATGCCGGAAAAACAGTCACCATTAGCCACATGCCTGCCAACTATAACTTTGGCTTTCAGGTAGGAAATGCCGCTAACAATAAGAACTCTAAATACGGCCTGTCCGGTTGGTTTTCCTACAGCTGGGATGGAGTGAACTACCATCAGGGCGACTTCAATCTTGACCTTAGCAACTGCGGGCCGGCCGATATTGCCGACTGCCAGTGCGAAGGTAAAATGCAGAACTTTACCTTTACATACGCGGGTGAGTCTGGAGCAACCGTAAAGGCCTACGACCAGAACAATAACCTTTTGGAAACCAACACCAATGTCCAGAATGGTGACAAAATAACCATAGAAGGTTTTGACTTTAAGGGAAGACTAGGTCCAAAAACATACATTCAGCTCAACGATGGTGCCTTACATCAGGTACACACCTCTTGCTCAGAGCAGATTATAGGTAATGTATATGGCCCTTTTACTGTGATTAGCTATACCGATGGGGAAGGCAACTTCTGTGGTGAACAGTCTAATATACCTGTAGGAGAAGTTACTTATACAGCTTCTCAAACCAATTTTAGTTGCTCCGATCTGGGTGAAAAAACTATTACCGTAACTGCAACTGACAGCGAAGGCAACACCTGCTCAAAAGATATTACGGTCAATGTTCAGGACACTATTGCGCCTGTGGTAGTCACTAAAGACATTTATAAAGTAATCACCTCAGGAAGTACAGTTACCATTACCCCGCAGGATGTGTTGGTTATGAACTGTGCCGGAGGCGGAATTTCCGAACCTGAGCCTGTTCCAGGAAGTGGAGACAATACGCTATGGATAGGTAGTGACTGTACTTATGATAACTGTTCCATTGTTACTTATGAAATAGACAAAGAAACCTTTACCTGTGAAGACGCAGGGCAACATGTAGTAACCGTAACAGTAACCGATCAGAGTGGTAATAGCACCTCAGCTACTGCCATCGTTACCATTATGGACAGTGCCAAACCAATTGCACTTACTCAAAACATTACTGTTTACCTTGACGAGACAGGCAACGTGAACATTACCCCTGAAATGGTTGATAACGGCTCCTACGATGCCTGCAGCCCGGTAAGCCTGGAACTCTCCAAAACAGCATTCGACTGCTCCAACCTGGGGAATAATTCGGTTACACTCATTGTAAAAGACTCCTCTGGCAATACCACTACAAAAACAGCCTCTGTAACGGTTAAAGACAATACTGCCCCACCGGTAGTAGCCCAAAACATTAGAGTATATCTGGATGAAAACGGTAATGCCAAGATTCACCATAAAGACGTACTGTACATATGCGAAGACGCAGTAATTGAAGACGCCCCTGATAGCGGAGGTGGTTTGGGTGGCGGCCTGGGCGGTGGCTTAGGTGGCGGACTCGGAGGAGGCCTTGGCGGTGGACTCGGGGGAGGCTTGGGTGGCGGCCTGAGCTCATTCAGTACCACATCTACAACTGTTAACACAGAAGAAATCCCTTATGCCGATTTCGATGTAACCTCTGACCTCAGCCAGTTTACCTCTTGTACTACAGACAACTGCAAGATTATTTCGATAAAAACCTCTAAAACAGTTTTCAACTGTTCTGATCTTGGTGAAAACACAGTAACCGTTACCGTAAGAGATGCTTCTGGCAATACCACAACTACCACAGCCATTGTAGAGGTGGTAGATAATGCCGCTCCTGTAGTGGAAGTTAAGGATGTAGCCCTTACTCTCGATGCTTCGGGCAATGCCATTCTTTCAATGGCTCAGGCAGAGATATCTAGCTCTGACAACTGTGGAATTGCTTCTAAGGTGTTGAGCAAAACAGCTTTCGATTGCTCCAACGTGGGCACCAACCCGGTGACTCTTACCGTAACTGACGTGAACGGTAACGTAACCACTAAAACATTTAACGTAACCATTACGGACAACATCGCTCCTACGGTGCTGGCTAAAAACCTTACTGTGGCCCTCGATGCCAATGGTCAGGCTTCTGTTTCTATACCGCAGGTAGACAATGGTTCTTTCGACAATTGTGGCCTTACCCTGAGCCTGGACAAACTCAACTTCGATTGTTCTAACGTGGGGGTTAATACGGTTACTCTTACCGGTACAGACCCTAGCGGAAACTCTGCTTC
>NZ_DDDQ01000098.1:0-16826 GCF_002336325.1 Roseivirga sp. UBA1976
TCACCTTCTTCTTTATCGGAATCTATGGTGGGTTCATTCAGGCAGGCGTAGGCTATATCATCATTGCCTCCATGTCTTTTATTCACAACTATGGTATGGTCAAGATCAATATGATTAAGTCGCTAACCGTGTTGATATACACCCTTTCTGCCTTGGGGATTTTCATCTATTCGGGATTGATCAATTGGGAATTAGGACTTGCTTTGGCTGCCGGAAATGGTGCCGGAGGTTGGCTCACCAGCCGATGGAGCACCAAGGTAAACGAAAAGTACATCCGCTATTTTGTAATGGTTACGGCCATTGCTTTTGCAATCAAACTGTTTTTGGGATAGACATCAGAGGCCAGATAAGGTTCAACTTTATACTTTTTTATAGTTGCGCGTTTCTCTTTTCATCCCAAAAAACCTGAGGGGTTGCCAAGCAATAAAGGTTTGGTCAGATTAAAAAAACATATAAGAATTTGAGCCCGGTCGCATTTTTACGGCTTTCGTTTCCTGGCAGAATAAACTTCGACTTCTTCATAGTTTTTATGGAACTTCACCTCCTTAGCCATACTTAGAGCTGTAAAAAATGATTCCATTTTAATAATTTCCAATATGGAAGAAGTCTACAACGGTTTAAGAAAAAGTATTGAACAATACATTTCGCTAAACGAAGAAGAGTGGCAACAAATACGAACCTGTTGGAAGCCCTTTCACTACCACAAAAATACAGTTATCACTTCCGTTGGTCAGGTGGAAAAATACTTCTACTATGTACACGAGGGGTTAATAAGAGGCTTTTTTGAGAAGAATGGAACAGAACACAACATGGGCTTTACCTACAACGGAGAGTACAGTGGTGTATACGACTCTTTCATTTTTCAACGACCGTCTGACTGGAGTCTTGAAACACTGGCCGACAGCTCCGGAGTGCGAATAAGCTACCATCAGTTAGAAATGCTTTACTCCAAAGTACCCATACTCAAAGAATGGACGTTCCGGTTCAACCGGCAGGTAATGTTTGGACTTGGTATATTCATTCGCAGTTTACTGGCCGACTCGGCAGAAGAGAAATTTGAACGCCTAATGAGCCAGAGCCCTCACATTATTCAGATTGTGCCTCAAAAGCACTTGGCTTCCTATTTGGGCATGACACCCGAAACCTTTTCGCGCATGCGAAAAAAATGGGCTCAGTAAAAACTTGATCTATATCAAGACACCAAAGAGCAGGCCGTAGTTACTTTGTAAGAAAAACAATGAAGGTCAGGTCAGAAGATTTCGTCAATCAATCCATTCACCGATTAAACGACATACTTAGCCACGTAGAAGCGCTAACCCAAGATCTCTCATACGAAGAGCTAAACACGCAGGAAGCAGCAGGCAAGTGGAGTATTTTGCAATGCCTAAAGCACCTGAGCTTGGCCAATGGCATTTATGTAGAGAATATTGAGAAAGCTTTTAAAAAGTATCCTCAGCAAAAAGACGAAGTATTTTCGGGCCATTGGAAGGGTAACTGGTTCACTAGCATGATAACGCCCAAGGAGTCGGGTGAGATTAAAAACACCATGAAAACCATGAAGAGCATGGATCCGGAAAAAGCTCTTGATGCCCAGGAAACCATCGATGAGTTTTTTCGCATACACCGTGCGTTTATAGGTCTTATGGATCAGTCTAGAAACTATAGCCTAAACAAGGTAAAGGTGCCCACGGCACTGGGTCCATTGGTTAAACTCAGATTGGGCGATGCCTTCCGCTTTTTACTCGGCCATACGGAAAGACACTTGCTGCAAATAAAAAGAATACGAAGTGCCGTGGCCTAAAGCCATCAGTATTCGTTACATTCAACACAATGAAACGAATAGCTTTTACGGCATTGTTACCGCTGCTCTTTGCCTGCTCCTCTTTCCAAAGCAGCTATGAGGCAGAGCTTGAAGCTATTGCTGCCGCTTCAAAAGCCTTTTCGCAAGCCTATGTTGCCGGCAATCTGGAGCAGCAAATGAGCTTCTACACCCAAGATGCGGTAATTATGCCGGGGAATAGGGAAATGATTCGCGGAAAAGAAAAAGTGACCGACTACTGGCGGCTGCCGGCTTCAGTAAGAGTGCTTGAACACTCCGCCACCCCCGTGCAAATCGAGTTTTCCGGAAACCTTGCCAAAGACTATGGCTACTATCAGGGCAAATCGGTACGCAACAACACCGACACCATTTCTTTTAGAGGACAATATTTAATTACCTGGCGAAAAGAAGCCGATGGCCAATGGCGTATGTCGGCCGATATGTGGAGCCCTTTAAACTAGTGGCCATGAGCAACGAAGAACAAGGAGAAAATGGAACCGGAAGACCCCGCGGAATGGGAATTGGTACCGGCATTGCTATAGGCGCAGGCATTGGTATTGCCATGAATAACCTGGCCATTGGCATTGGCGTGGGCATTGCCATGGGTATTGGTTTTGAGCTAATTAATAAGCGAAGAAATAGGGGCTAGAACAAAGAGCATACACTCTGAAAAAGTGAGCCTTGACGACCATTGACAATGAAAATTGAAGTAAAAAGATATAATCACTCAAAAGAGTACCCTGAGCTTCTGAAAATGATAAAATCGGAAGGCGAAGAATGGAAGGATTATTTTACTTCGGCCTATAGTGAAGCTTTAAAAAACTCGATCACCTACGTAGCCTATATTGAAAATGAACTATGCGGATACTCTCGGTCAATCAATGATTCCGGGTTGTTTATATGGGTTATAGACTTGTTGGTAAATAAGACGCACAGAGGCAAAGCCATTGGAAAAAGTTTGATGGAATGCCTTTTAACCGACTACCCCAACCAGGCTGTGTTTGTAATGTCTGATGTAGACGGCTACTATAAAAAACTCGGGTACCAAAAGGAAGGCTCCATATTCAGGGTTAAAAAACAACCCCGAAAGCAGCTAACTCTTTTTAGGCAGAAGTGATCGAAAAGAGCAATGACTTGTAAAACCATACACAATGCATGACTAAAGTTTTTCTCAAGAGTCACGCATTGTGTACTACAAAACCACTAATCCTCCCTCAGTCTTGTAGCCGGGTTGGCAAATGCCGCTTTAAAAGTTTGCATACTAATAGTAACAAAAGCAATGAGTAAGGCGACTCCCCCAGCCACCAGAAAAGGTAAAGCTCCCATATTTACACGGTAGGCATATCCGCCCAGCCAATCGCTCATAAAGTACCAGCCCACCGGTGCTGCCAGCAACAGGGCAATGCCCACCAGCCAGATAAACTCTTTACTGAGTGTTGAAACAATCTGCTTTACGGAGGCACCGAGCACTTTACGTATACTTATTTCTTTTCCTCGCTGTGCTACGGTAAATGATGCTAAGCCAAACAAGCCCAGACAAGCTAGAAATATAGCTAAGGCAGAAAAAATAGTGAACAACTCGCTGCGCTGCGATTCAGACCGATACAGGTTATCGAATCGCTCGTTCAGAAAGTTATAATTAATAGGTGACACAGGAGAAAATGCAGCATAAGACTCTTCAATTTGTGCGACCGTGTTTCTCAGATTCTGTCCGTCAATCTTTATGGAAAGAAATCTTAGTCTATTGCGGTTGTTTTGAAAGATTACCGGTACTATTTCGCTCTGCAACGACTCAAAGTGAAAGTCTTTCACCACACCAATTACCTGCCCGGCAATACCTCCATAAACCATGCGTTTGCCAATGGCCTCTTCCGGGCTTTTCCAGCCTATAATTCGCACGGCCTTTTCATTAAGAATCACATTGGCGGAGTCGCGGGTAAAATCTTCCGTAAAATTTCTTCCCGCCAACATTTCCATTTGGTAGTTAGGAATAAAATCATGGTCTACCTGCAACTGTTTTATTACAACCTGTGTAGGCAACATTTCTCCATTTACCTCCGCTTGCGCGCCCTGTGAATCGAGCAACTGACCGGACGGCACACGGCTGGAAGCCCCCACTGAACGAACACCGGAAACATTGAGCACTTCATTCTTAAAGGTAGTTAGATTGGCGGCCAACTCGTTACTCACACTCAACACCATCATTTGCTCCTTATCGTAGCCCAGGTTTTTGTTTTGCATATAGCTGAGCTGCTGAAAAACGACTACCGTAGAAATAATGAGAATGGCTGATATTGCAAATTGAACCACAACCAGCACCTTTCTCAAAAGGCCCGACTTTGCCGGGCTGCTTCCCTTACTGCCCCTCATTACTTCGAGCGGCTTAAAAGCCGAAAGAAAAAAGGCCGGATAACTACCTGCTAACACTCCAACCAGTAATGAAGCGCCCGCAATAAGAATAATAAGTTCCAGGTTCTGCGTGAGGCTAAAGGCAAGGTTTAGCCCGGTGAAGTCCCTGAAAAAAGGCAATACAAGAGCGGTTATTCCCACCGAAAAAACAACCGCTATCAGTGTGAGCACAACCGACTCCATTAAAAACTGATAGACCAGATTGAGTTTACCGGCTCCAAACACCTTGCGCATACCTACTTCTTTGGCCCTTCTGGCCGAACGAGCAGTTGAAAGGTTCATGTAGTTAATACAGGCTATAAGTAAAATCAGGCCAGCAATGGAGGTGAAAATGTAGACATAAGTAATGTCCGAGTTCTGCCCCAATTCATCCGAAAGATTTGACCTTAGGTGTATGTCGGTGAGCTTTTGCACATGAAGCCTGGTCCAGGTGGGTGCGTTCTCACCCAAGTGGGCAATGAGAAAGTCTTCAGACCGCTCCAAGATACCCTCAACCGAACCGGTAGATGTAAGTGTAAACAATGTGGTGAAATTATTAGACCCCCATGCGTTCAGCAGGTTTTGTCTACCTCCGTAAAACTGCTCAACCAGGGTAAAATCTCCCATCATATCCAGTTGAAAACTAGAGTTATCAGGCCAGCTCTTATAAACTCCCTGAACCATTAAATCTATTTGATTAGAGAAGTTAATGGTCTTACCCATGGGATCCTCCGCACCAAAATACTTCTCTGCCAACCGATCCGATATAACCACAGAACCAGGCTTGCTCAGTGCTTCTTTCAGGTTACCCTGAAGGGTTTCAAAAGTGAGAATATCCACTATTTCAGGATCGGCAAAGCCAAAATTAGGTTCTACAAAGAGCTTGTCGCCATATTGCACCGTGCCGGAAGTAGTAATGAACCGACCGATGGTTTCGATATCGCCTTCGTAGTAATCTTTCAG
Source organism: Roseivirga sp. UBA1976 (assembly GCF_002336325.1). Classification (NCBI taxonomy): domain Bacteria; kingdom Pseudomonadati; phylum Bacteroidota; class Cytophagia; order Cytophagales; family Roseivirgaceae; genus Roseivirga; species Roseivirga sp. UBA1976. Next base: position 5,171 of record NZ_DDDQ01000098.1, read on the forward strand.
GTAGTGACCAAATGGAGGCGCTACTCGCGACAGATGAAGTGAGGTGGTTCCGTCCTGGCTCATGAACTCGCGGGTAAACCGATATGTCTCCTCAGCTCTATCGTGAAAAGTATCGTAGCTCATTTCTTCATTGATGTAAAGACCAATGAGTATACAGCAAGTAAGGCCAACCGAAAGCCCCAATACATTTATGGCCGTAAAGCCTTTTTGTTTCATAAGGCTTCTTAGAGCCACCTTAAAATAGTTTTTCAGCATAGTGTTGTTGTTTAGATTTTGAGCAGACCCAAGAGCCTCCAGTTATTGATTCACAGAATCAAAGACCTGCGCTCAGAAGCAAGGTTGCACGAACTCCTGAAATAACCGTTTAAATCCAATAATTTGTCTATTGCCTGCATATTTTGCAGATTTGGATATGCGTGCTGTAGTGCTGTTTGGGACATTGCTATACTTTTTGCTCATGGGTCAATCGCTGGCTCAAGACTTTCAGGTAGTTTCGTTCAATATCCGCTATGGCACCCCCGGAGATGGCGAAAACAAGTGGAAGAGCCGAAGAGACCGGGTCATGTCTATTTTCAAAAAATACAAAGACGGTATCATTGCCACTCAAGAAGCTCTACCCCTTCAAGTCGATGAGATTTTGGATGAGGTTTCGCAGTTAGATGTGGTATATAGATCCAGAACCATCGATGAAAAAGGCGGAGAATCCAATGCCATTTTTTATAATAAGAAAACCTGGCGGGTCATTGAAAGCGAAACCTTTTGGTTCTCTGACACGCCCTCTGAACCTGCCTCTAAAAGCTGGGGCAATACCCTGCCCAGAATAGCCACTTTGGTTGTCATGGAACACAAACCCTCTGGCAAGAAGCTTCGTCTGCTCAATGCTCATCTCGACCATCGCTCGGACAATAGCCGAGAGCGCAGTACGGAACTACTTCTGAGAAAGTTAATGACCGAGGTGGCAGAAATGCCAACTATTTTACTTGGCGATTTTAATGAAGAACCAGAGGGTGAGAATATTCTGAGATTAAAAGAATATTTTACCGATGCCTACTCAGGCAGCGAGTTGGAAGGCTGTACATATCACAATTGGAATGGCGGTAGCCACTGCCCCAGAATCGACTATATTTTTTATCTCAAAAGTGGGTTGAGACTTAAAGAGTTTGTCATAGACCGGTGGAAAAACAAATTCTTTTACCCCTCAGACCATTACCCCATAGTCGCTAGTTTTGCTTTTGAGCAGCCTTAGCCTTCTTACGGTTATTGATAAATACCCCTAAAAGTATGGCTGCAATACCTATGATTTGTCCCAAAATAAGCTGTTCCCCATCGAGCAAACCCCATGTTAGGGCAACAATGGGTATAAGGTAAGTAACCGTGCTGGAAAATATAGGCGTGGTCATTTGCACCAGTTTATTGAAAAGGATAAGAGCCAACGAAGTACTCATAACTCCCAACAGTGCCACATAACCCAAAGCTCTGACGGCTTCCGGGCCGGAAGCTACTTTATTGGCAAAATCGGCATCGAAAGCCAGGTAAAGACCGGCCATTGGTCCCACCAAAAGAATACTGACACTGGTGATGACCAGGGGGGTTAAGTCGGCCAGGTAATACTTAATTACATTGAGGTTGGTGCCGTAACAGGCGGTGGCCAATACAATAAAAAGTGCGTAAAAATTGAATTCGCTCACCTCTCCTCCGCTTCCGGCAGTTAACAACACCACAGTACCAATAAACGCCAAAGCTATGCCCAGGTAGTTGGCGGTGGTAAACTTCTGGCTAAAAAAAACTGCGCCAATGGCGAGGGTAAAGATGGGAGTTAGCCCGTTAAGCACCCCGGTTATTCCACTATCCAGCCGGGTTTGCCCCAGGGCGAAAAGAAAAGCAGGAATAAAAGTACCCACCATACCTATGAGTAATAAAAGCTTGAGTTGGCGAGCCGAAAGTTTTCGAATACGAGGAATACTTATGGGCACCAAAAACAAACAGGCGGCTAAAATGCGTAAAGCTCCTACCTCACCCGGGGCATAAACCTCAAGCCCTCTTTTAATAAGAATAAAACTGGTCCCCCATATTAAGGCCAAAACAATAAGAATAGACCAGGCGGCTACGTTGGTGTTTTTCATAGAATGTTAAGAAGCCCAAATGTATAGGAATTAGTTCAAGAAATGGAGAGATTTTTCCCCACACTATGGAGCAATCCTGTTCTGCCAAATCCTATACACTTCAGGTATGTCTTACACCACCGAATAGGCATCTTCAAACACACTACCTGCTTCGTCTAAAATAGCAAATAACTCATCGGGATTTTCTGACTCAACTAAGCGGGTACGGTAGGGCTTAAAGTTGGGTATTCCCCTAAAGTAGTTGGTATAATGCCTTCTCATTTCATAAATACCCTGCTTTTCCCCCTTCCACTCCAGTGAAAAATCCAGGTGTTTCTTAGCGGTTCTCACACGCTCTTCCATAGAAGGAGGGTCTAGCAGTTGGCCCGTCTTCATGAAATGCTTTATCTCATTGAAAATCCACGGATAACCTATGGATGCCCGACCAATCATGATACCATCTACTCCATATTTCTGCTTGTATTCCAGCGCTTTTTGAGGAGAGTCTATATCGCCATTCCCAAAAATAGGAATGTGGATATCCGGATGATTCTTTACTTCTGCAATCTTGGTCCAATCGGCCACACCTTTGTACATCTGTACTCGTGTTCGACCATGAATTGTCAGAGCTTTGATGCCTACATCTTGCAGTCGCTTAGCCACTTCTACAATTCGGATAGTACTGTCGTCCCAGCCAAGGCGAGTCTTAACCGTTACCGGAAGTTGAACCTGCTTCACTATCTCTTCGGTCATTTTCTGCATTTTAGGGATATCGAGCAAAATACCGGCACCGGCACCCTTGCAGGCTACTTTTTTAACCGGACAACCGTAGTTGATATCGATAATCTCCGGCTGAGCTTCTTCGGCTATGGCCGCAGCCTGCCGCATAGACTCTATCTTATCGCCAAAAATCTGAATACCTATGGGGCGTTCATAGTCATAAATGTCCAGCTTCTGCACACTCTTCTCTGCGTTTCTAATGAGCCCCTCCGAAGAAATAAATTCCGTATACATAAGGTCGGCCCCATTTTCTTTGCAAACCGCCCTAAATGGCGGGTCGCTCACATCTTCCATGGGGGCCAACAGCAACGGAAATTCTCCAACCTCTATGTTTCCTATCCTTACCAAGTCCTATTCAAATTTTCGCGTAAATTTACGCCATTATGACGAGACTTGACAATGGCATAGACCTAACTGGCGGAAGAACTGAAAGTAGTTCCTTTTTAATCCTTCTCGGTTTGTTGGCAGCCGGCTTTTTTGTAGGTCAGTTTGTTGGTGGTTTAGTTGGGGCAATTCTGGCCCTAATCAACGGCATGGGGCTGGATGAATTCCAGAAGAACCCCGAAATCATGTTCGATTACCTGAGCCTGATAGAAGTATTGAGTACCCAAATACTTTACACGCTGGTCTTTACCTTTCTGGTACCCTGGTTTTACATAAAGATTTTTGCCGAAAAGAAGCTATCGACACTCAGCAATGAGACGAAAGTGAGGCCAATAGCGGTTGTTGTGGTGGTGCTTGCCACACTTACTTTTATGGTAGTAAACTCCTATTTCATTGAGTGGAACCAGAACATTAAGTTTCCGGAGTTTATGTCGGGCTTTGAAAAGTGGGCTCGCGAAACAGAAGACCAACTGGCCAAAGCCACTGAAAAATTCACCACTTTCAACAATTTTGGCGAGTTCCTATTCGGTTTTATTGCCATAGCCCTACTTCCGGGAATTGGTGAAGAGCTGCTGTTCAGAGGCTTGTTACAAAACAGTCTTCAACGCCTCTCTAAAAACAAACATTTGGCAATTTGGCTATCGGCCCTCTTGTTTAGTGCCATTCACCTTCAATTCTATGGCTTGGTACCGCGCATGCTATTGGGTGCCTTGTTTGGGTATTTTTATGTGTGGTCGGGCAATATCTGGTACCCCATAATTGGACACATCGCCAATAACGGTATTCAGGTAATTTTGGTCTACACCGCTCAGGTTTCAGGTGCAGAGATCATTCTGGATGATTCAGAGACCATCCCAGTTGTAGGACAAATTGTAGCCGTTGTGTTCTTTATTGTCCTCATGTTTTTCTTTAGAAATGAGTATCTTAGACCAAAACGATTGGAGTGAGTAACTGGCAAACGGTTTATAGCACAACATTGCCTCACCAGGCCGAAATTGTGAAAGATTTGTTAATTAATGCCGGGCTAGCAGCCATCGTTTTCAATCTTCAGGATCATTCTTACCGCATTGGTTCGCTTGAAGTAAAGGTTAAACGAGAAGATGTTTTACGAGCCATCAAACTGATCAACGAAGATATAAGCTTCAGTCATGAGTAATTTATTGCAGCGTATTATTACTGCCTTTATTGGTGTTGCCGGCATAATTGCTGCCATCGCATACTCTCCTTATGGATTTGCTATAGTCTTTGCCCTGCTCATGTTGGCTTGCCTCAAGGAGTTCTATGGTTTAGCCAAAAAGGATGGGAAAAGCCCTTATGAAATTTGGGGCTTAGGTTTGGCACTGGCCCTTTTTAGCGGGCTTTTTGCCTTCTATCAGTTTAACCTTTCGGCCGAATATTTCTGGTTTTTGCCGGCCCTTTTTGCCATTGCCTTTATTTACCCGCTACAGACCATCAAAACATCTCATGCCATTAACTGCCTGGCCATTTCCATATTGGGTTTTGTGTATATAGCCTTTCCGTTTTCGTTGGTCAACGCCATAGCCTACATTGAAGGCGCCTATGCTTATCCGTTGGTTTTGGGCATTCTGTTTTTGCAGTGGGCCACCGACACCGGAGCTTTTTTTGCCGGAAGATCACTCGGCAAGCGAAAGCTTTTTGAGAAGGTTTCGCCCAATAAAACATGGGAGGGAGCCATGGGTGGCCTGGCTCTGGCCCTGGTTATTGCCTATTGTCTGCATCAGCTCTTCGGAATCATAAGTCTCTACGAATGGTTTGGACTGGCACTCATTACGGCAGTATTTGGCATATTGGGTGACCTGGTGGAGTCTCTTTTTAAAAGAACATTGGCCATAAAAGACTCTGGACGCATATTGCCGGGGCATGGTGGTTTTCTCGATAGGTTTGATGGGCTGCTGCTTTCTTTACCGTTCACTACCGCCTACCTTCACTTCATACTTTAATTCGAAAAATAAGGGCAATTCTGTTGGACATATTCGGTTAAAATTTCCTTAATTTTGACCCGTCTTAAACAACAAATACTCCCTATGGGTTACATAGAACCGGCTCCCATAAAGGATAAATCCAATCCTTTTGAGTCAATGATGTCCAGGTTCAATATTGCAGCCGAGGTGCTGGGACTGGACGAACAAGTTTACAACGTATTAAAGTCACCCTCAAAGCAAGTATCTGTTTCACTGCCGATCACTATGGACGATGGCTCCATTAAAGTGTTTGAAGGTCACCGTGTGATCCACTCGAACATTCTTGGGCCTTCTAAAGGTGGTATTCGCTATGCAATGGATGTACACTTGGATGAAGTAAAGGCGCTAGCCGCCTGGATGACCTGGAAATGTGCTGTAGTGGACATACCCTACGGTGGTGCCAAAGGAGGCATTAAGTGCAACCCAAGGCAAATGTCGGCCGGAGAAATTGAACGATTGACCCGCGCTTATACGCAAGCAATGACTGGTGTTTTTGGTCCAGACCGGGACATACCTGCTCCAGATATGGGTACCGGACCAAGAGAAATGGCCTGGCTGATGGATGAGTACTCACGCTCTATGGGAACCACAGTCAATGCCGTTGTAACCGGTAAACCGCTTGTACTAGGAGGCTCTTTAGGTAGAGTGGAAGCCACCGGACGCGGAGTAATGGTTTCGGCCCTTGCCGCCATGGAGAAGCTAAAAATCAACCCTTATCATGCCAATATTGCTGTTCAAGGATTTGGCAACGTAGGTTCATTTGCGGCCTTGTTGCTTGCCGAAAGAGGCTGTACTGTTGTAGCAGTGAGCGATATTTCCGGTGCTTACTACAACGAGAAAGGAATTGACATTAAGAAAGCCATTGAGTACCGCGACAACAACAAGGGCTCTTTGGAAGGTTGGGATGGTGCCGAATTGATGGCCGATGCCGAGGAACTTCTCTTACTTGACGTGGACGTATTGGTGCCAGCTGCTGTCGAAGATGTAATTCATTCGGGCAACGTAGATAAAATTAAAGCTAAGCTGATTGTTGAAGGTGCTAATGGACCTACTTCTGCAGAGGCCGACCGCGTAATCAACGAAAAGGGAATTATGGCTGTGCCCGATATTCTGGCAAATGCCGGAGGGGTTACAGTATCTTACTTTGAGTGGGTACAGAACCGATTGGGATATAAGTGGACTCGTGAGCGTGTAAACAGAAGATCTGACAGAATTATGAAAGATGCCTTCGATAAAGTTTACCAAGCTTCGCAAAAATACGACATCCCAATGCGTATAGCCGCTTATGTGGTAGCCATAGACAAGGTAGCTGAAACCTATAAGTTCAGAGGAGGATTTTAATCTTATGAAAATACACAAAGAAGGAAGAGGATTCTTAACGATCCTCTTCTTCGTTTTATTGGTATTGAACGCGATTGTTCTTTACCTTATTCAGGCCGCTCCTGCCATAGCAATTATTGTGGGTGGCATATCCTTAGTTGTTTTCCTTTTTTTCCTGCAGTTCTTCAGAGACCCTGTACGAAAGGTAGAACTCAATGAGAAGCACGTACTTGCCCCGGCCGATGGTAAGGTGGTAGTAATTGAAACCACTACAGAAGATGAATACTTTAAAGGCAAGGAGCGCTTACAAGTGTCTATTTTTATGTCGCCTTTGAACGTGCACGTGAACCGAAACCCGGTAACAGGATTGGTGAAATACTTTAAATACCATCCGGGCAAATACCTGGTGGCATGGCACCCCAAATCAAGCACAGAAAACGAAAGAACCACCATTGTGTACCAAATCCACAAAAACGTAGAGATACTCATCAGGCAAGTAGCCGGAGCTGCCGCCAGACGTATTAAGTGGTATTTGCATGAAGGCGACAGCGTGATTCAGGGCCGGGAATTTGGCTTTATCAAGTTCGGGTCGAGAGTGGATATTTTCCTTCCGCTTGATGCTGAAATTAAAGTAACCAATGGTCAGATTACCAAAGGTGGCCAGACGGTTATCGCAGAGCTGAAATAGTTTCTCGTCACCTTATTAACTTCGCTAAATTTTCTGATGACTTGTGGGGCATGGAGTCAGTCATTGTTGGTCAAAAACGGGAGTGAAAGGGGGAAGCTCAGTTCTGTAAAACTGGAACTGTCACAAGCCCATCGAAGTTCAACTTTCGAGGCAGCTCATTTTTCAGTGACATTTTATACTTTCTTCCTCCTTCGGTAACCCAGATCAGTGTATCCGATTCAATTTTCAAAGGATAAATTTCGTCTGACTGATAATAACCTTTGTATTTACCGTCAACAAAGACTATTGATCTGCTCACTCCTTTGCAGCTAATTCCTATGCTGGTGTGTGTTGCGAGTATAATAATATTTTGGTCAACTGAAACGATCTCTTCAATTTTCTGGTCACAGATTTCAGTTTCGGAAAACAGCACCTCAGGCTGCCCTTTATTGAGGTCATTAATTAACTTTTGGGTTAATGGAGAGAGTTTGGCTTCAATTTTAGCCTCTTGAGAACAACTCAATGAAAAAAGAGAACAAAAAAGAATAACCGATAGGATAGCACTTCTCATTGAAACAAACGTTAAAAAAGCTCTTCAACTATTCTCATGAGTTGCTCCAGATACTTCTGGTCTACCGAATCGAAATCGTTCAGTTGGTCAGAGTCTACATCAAGAATCAAAGCTACTTCTCCATTCTTAAAAGCCGGGAGCACAATTTCAGACTTAGAGTCTGAGCTACAGGCAATGTGCCCCGGAAACTCATCGACATTGGGTACCAAAACCGTTTCGGCCTTGGCCCAGCTAGTTCCGCACACCCCTTTTCCTTTTCTAATTCGGGTGCAAGCAATTGGCCCCTGAAAAGGCCCCAAAACCAGCTCATTGTCTTTCACCAAATAGAAGCCTACCCAAAAGAAACCCATGCCATATTTAAGTGCAGAAGCTATATTGGCCAAGTTGGCTGTAAGATCGGGTTCACCGGTTACAAGGGCTTTTATTTGCGGTATAAGCGTTTGGTATTTTTCTTCTTTCGTTGCGGTGTTATCGATAATAAGCTCTTCTGCCATGGTATTTAAAATTGAATGCAAAGGTAACTGAGAGAATGGAATTTCGGTTCAGAATTAAGGTTCAATGCTGGAAAAGTTCAGTCGGGCGTCAGTTTATCGATTCCGGTAAACCTTCAATTCATCGCCTGTCATATTGGATTCTGCAATAGGCTGACCGGAGAATCTGGGAGCCTCAATGCCTGTTCCAAAATTCATACCTGATGTGAAAACCCTGGCTTCATCCCATAAATCGGCATTTATGAAGGCATTTAAAACAGCCGCTCCCCCTTCCACAATAACCGACTGTATTCTTCGCTCACCCAGGTCTTGAAGTAGGGATTCCAGAAATTGCTCCTCATCTAACTTTATCCATTCTATATTCTCTTTGTTGCCAGTCTTTTGACAGTTATAAATGAGAGTAGGAATGGAGCCATCAAAAAGTTGAAGTGCATTATCCAGCCTCAGTTTCCGATCAATGACAATCCGTATGGGGTTAGCCCCCACCCAACTTCTCACATTTAGGTTTGGGTTGTCATACAAAGCTGTTCCCGGGCCCACCAGAATGGCATCTTCTTCGGCTCTCCACTGGTGTACAAGGCTACGGGAATATGTGTTGCTAATCCACTTCGAATCGTAATTCTGACGAGCAATGTAACCATCGCCTGTCTGAGCCCACTTGAGTATAACATATGGTCGGTTTTTCTCTATGAGTGTAAAAAACCTAATGTTCTGTTCCCATGCCTCACTTTGCAAGCAGCCGGTTTCTACCTGAATTCCGGCAGCTTTCATTCTGTCAATGCCTTGTCCGCCTACGAGTGGGTTAGAATCAACAACGGCAATTACAACCCGCTTCACTTTCATACTGATAAGCAGATCGGCACATGGCGGTGTTTTACCATGGTGAGCGCAAGGTTCCAGGGTAACGTAGCACGTAGATTCAGACAAAAGGCTTTTATCGGCCACTGAGTTAATGGCATTCACTTCAGCATGGGCCTCACCATACTTTCTGTGCCATCCTTCACCAATAATCTTGGCGTTATGGGTAATTACGCACCCCACCATAGGGTTGGGACTCACCCTTCCACGGCCATAAGCGGCCAGGTCAAGTGCCCGTTGCATAAAGCGAATATCGTCTGCACTAAAGTGGGAAGTGATATTTGCTTTACTTTGTATCATGTCTCAAAAGCCTGCGAAGGAATTGTTGCGCCAAGTTATTAATGAATTGGCAAACTTATACGAGGAGCGCGAGCTTACCGCATTGGCTCGGCATTATTTGCACGATCGCTTTCATGTCGATAGCATTAAACTGGCTCTGAACAGCCCGGTGCATTTCGATGAAAAACTGATGTCACACGACCTGAAACTACTCCGGGCAACAACTCCCCTACAACACGTAGTTGGCTTTGGGGTGTTTTATGGGCGTAGGTTTAAGTGTGGCCCTGAAGCGCTGATTCCCCGACCTGAAACAGAAGAATTGGTGAGCTGGGTGATTCAGGGAATTGGAGAACTGAAAGATTCACAGGTGCGTGTTTTGGACATTGGAACCGGAACCGGGTGTATTCCAATAACACTGGCGCTTGAGCGGAAAGGTTTGAAAGTGGAAGGTCTTGATATTTCAGGTGAAGCTTTGGCTCTCGCACAAAAAAATGCTGAACAGCTAAAAGCCGATGTAACTTTTAGCCGGTTGGATATACTACAAGAAAGCCTAATTGACCGATACCATGTAATTGTGAGCAACCCTCCGTATATACCCGAATCGGACAAAGCCCAAATGCACAGCAACGTTCTAGATTATGAGCCCGGCCTTGCTTTGTTTGTACCCAACAACGACCCTTTGTTGTTCTACAGAGTAATTGCACAAAAGGCTATGCCTGCACTTTTAGAAGGTGGAAGCCTTTATTTTGAAATACATGAAACTTACGGAAATGAGGTGATGGAACTACTTGAGAGAGAGGGATACCAAAATGTGAGTCTCAAGCAAGATATGCAAGGCAAAGACAGAATGATAAGAGCTCGTATTTAGATTTCTGATATGGGAATCTAGAAAGCCGAGAATCAATAATACCTCGATTTAAAATGGCTCCTTTTCGTAAAGCCTGGTCCACCTTTTTTCAGTTGAGCAATCATTACAACATAGTCATCTTTGCTTGCTGCTGCGTGGAGCGTGAGAGCATACAAAGTATAATGATTTATGAGTCAACCCCCGTTTCATTAGAGTATGATGAAAGCAGTATTTTCTCTCCCGAAGAGGTGGATGTGCTACCCCAGGTAATGGGCGGTCTTGAAAGCCTGGCTAAAACCATTGCTTTAGAAATTAAACTACCCGAAGGAATCGACCGCTCCAGGCTTCCGAAAACCATCGACTTTGAATTTGTTGTGCAGGGAGGCCAGTCTATTTCGCACCTCAACCTGCTGACCGAGATGGCCGGATCAGACAAACGAAACAGGGCCTACTATCTTTTTTTCGGACAGGTTCACGACACTCTGAGAAGTAAGATTGCTTCACTTTATCCCTGGAAACGGGGAGTTAAAGACGGTAAAGAAGTATTGGTTCGGATGAAAATTTCCATTCCTACACGATACATGATGTAGGATGTTTTGTTTAGTTAAGATTGAAGGGTGCGGCTTATATAGCAGGCACCCTTTGCTATTTCTCTTCTACAGATACAAATCCGTCTTTATACTTTCAATCAACCAAAAAGGCCGTTGGTTAGACTCTACTCTCGCCTTACCATTTGTAGCACATGTAAGCTCAAAAGGTTCCAGATACATCTCGTTTTCCAGATTCTGATAAAAACCTTCGGTTTTAAAGAAAGTACCTTCTACCACAGGATGTACAGCAACTACATCGCCAATATTGAGCCACTTTTGAAACACTCCACGACTGGAATAAACCCACTTCTGATCATTATAATAAAGTACCGAATCGAACGTATCGGCATACAGTCGAATGGTATCCAGACAAGAACTATTAAAAGCATTGGCCAGCACATTTACCGCATTGTGCCCTAAATCTTTGAGGGCTATAAAAGCAGAAATCAGCAAATCGGCCGAATCGAAAACCAAAAGCTGCAATGGTGACTGGGCTTTGAGAGAAGGCCGTAGTTCTTCTACCTCATTGGGCCTGGCAATTACGGTATCTATTTTCACTCCCCACTTAAGCACAGCCCTTACTGCGTTGGACGTCACCACTACTTTGGGCGACCATTCCAGCAACAATTCAACAAACTCGAAACGCAAGGCTGAAGCATCATCGATCAGCAGCGCGGGTTCTTGCTCATCTCTAACTATGTGGTGAGAAGACATTTATACGGCTCTGGCTTGTTGGGGCACACGAATACCTTCGTTGTGAGCAATTTCGCTCCATACCAACGCAC
>NZ_DDDQ01000098.1:17118-29506 GCF_002336325.1 Roseivirga sp. UBA1976
AATTTCGCTCCATACCAACGCACTGGCTCCCAACACCGCGGCATTCTTATCCATCAGGTCGGACAACCTAATTTCAATCTTACCCTTGTAGCCAGGATACAGATATTCGTTAAACGATTTTTTGGTAGCCTCAATGAGTATATCGCCTGCCTTGGCTAAGCCTCCAAAAAGGAAAATGGCTTCGGGGCTGGTAACAGCCGCAGCATCGGCCAGCTTCAGCCCCAGTATATCACTGGTATATTCGTAGGCTTCAAGGGCTATAGGATCACCCTCCAGTGCCATTTCCGTAATCTTTTTCGCAGTTAACGACTCGTATGTATATGAACGAAGAGGCGTTTCTACATTGTTGGTAGCCAATAACTTAAACACGGTCCGTTTAATACCGGAAGCCGAGGCGTAGGTTTCTAAACACCCTCGTTTTCCGCAATTACACTCTCTCCCATCTGGATACACGTTGGTATGACCCAATTCACCCGCCAAGCCATCATGGCCATAAATGAGTTTACCCCGGGTTACTAATCCGGACCCCAGCCCGGTTCCCAGAGTTATCACAATAAAGTCGTTCATGTCTTTCGCTCCACCAAACACCTTTTCGCCTATGGCGGCCGCATTGGCATCGTTGGTAAGCACCATGGGCAGGTCAAAGTACTCGCGAAACATCTCTATAAAGGGAACAATGCCCTTCCAGTGAAGATTGGGAGCGTATTCTATGGTACCTTTATAATAATTGCCATTGGGCGCCCCTATTCCTATCCCCATAATTTCTATGGGCTCATTCAGCTTATCCAGGTTTTCCTGAATAGCCTGGCTCAAGGCATCGAGGAAAGGCTTAATTTCCTTGTGGGTATATGTTGGAATGGACCCTTCCATCAGGATATTACCCTCCACATCGCTCAGGCCAAACTTGGTAAAAGTTCCGCCAATATCTATTCCAATGGCTGTCTCTCTCATGACATCACTTTTTCATACCAATCACTACATATTGCGAATTAAGCCAAATTAATGCGTTCGCAAATGCGATGATTTAAAATTAGTACAATATGCAGATTCGCTGTTGATAAGCAGGAAAGGCCGAATGAGTTTTTAGGTAAACGATTGCATAAAAATAATTGGCCCTTACAGAGCTCCGGCACGTCATCAGGCTATCAGCTATCGGCATACTTTGAAACCCTTCGGTTGGTAAAAAAATTCCGGTAACAGTAACCGCTTTCGGGCTACCATCACCGGAAATACAATAGGCTGGACTTAGAAATTAAACCCTACAGAAAAAAGGAAGTTTGTACCAGCCTGTGGGTAGTAATAGTTTTCTCTTACCTCATAGTCAAGACCACCATAATAACCAAAGGTATAGCCATTGGACTCATACTCTACATTGAAAATGTTATTCACTAGCAGGCTTAGATCTATCTGGCGGATGAAGCGAGTAGCCAAGGTGTAGTTGAAGCGAACATCGTTGACAAAAAACGCATCGATTTTACGATTCTCATTAGACGTATTGTCAAGATACTGATCGCCCACATACTTAGACAACAGACTAACTTCGAACGACTGCGCTGGAGTGAACGTAAGCTGTGCGCCCGCAATAACATTTGGCGAAAAGCTAATGTCGGTATCGTTAAACTGAGTTCTTACCTCATTAAACTCATCGAAGGCCGGCCCGTAGTCATAAATAATTTCTTCGAAGGCCTTAATTTTATTTCGGCTGAGCGTAAGGTTGGCCTGCCACTTGAACCACTCGGCAACTTGCATGCCTCCGGCCAGTTCTACCCCCATGCGGTAGCTGTCCGGCACATTGGTGCGAATACCCGCCCCCACATCGTTCACATCGCCAGTTAGTACAAGCTGGTTCTTGTAATCCATCAAATAATAGTTAACCTCAAAAGCTGCCCTAGCAGTTCTTTTTCTAAAGCCAAACTCTATGTTGTTGAGGGTTTCGTGAGATGGAGCCGTGCCGGGCACAGCATCAATAATATCTGATCGGTTAGGCTCTTTATTACCAACAGCAAAAGAACCATACAGAGCGGTCTGTTCACTTAAGTTGTAGGTAAGACCAAACTTGGGGTTAAAGAAGGTGTAGTTATGGTCGAAGTCTATAGTGCGCAAATCATTATCGGTTCCCTTTCCTCTGTAACGTACCGTTCTTATTTGTGCATCGGCAAACAAGTTGAGTTGTTCAGTAGCCTGCAAGTTTACCTTTAAATAGGTGTTGAAATCTGTTTTATCAGAGCGGCTCTCATACCAGCGATGGCGTATGTCTCCGTTGCTGGCATAGCGCGCCCATATTACTTCGCCAAAATGCAAACCATCATATTCGTTAAATGCTCCACCCAAGGTGGCTTGCACCTTAGAGGCCTCATAGTTCAGGTCGTAGGTAATTCCATAAAAATCATTGTCGAGCCACCTTCTTCTAATCAGATCTGTAGAGCTAATGGTAGAATTACCTACGGTTACTTCTTGCAAGCCATAATCTACCAGATCTTCATCGTCTTTGAACTCCTCAAAAAAACCGGCTCCCCGGGTGTAGTGCAATGCAGTGTTCAGGTTCCAACCTTCGGCCAGATTTTGGCTAAAATGAAGCTGATAATGATCTTGCCCGTAATTGTCTACCTGATTATCGTATAGGTAATAGTTGAATGTTCTACCTGAGTTTCTAAGGTTGGCGGCCTGTTGAGCGTTGTAGCCATTGTTGGCAATAACCTCTTCTATGCCTGCGGCATCGTTTCTCAACCTAGCCTCGGGAGTTCCCCACCAGCTCTGATAGGTTTTCTCATTTCCGGCAAAATGAATTAACTGAAGACTGGTTTTTTTACCGAAATAGCCTCCGGAAACATAGTAAGACTCAAGGTCTGAAGAGGCCCGGTCGATATAGCCATCTGATGCTATACGAGACAATCTCCCTTCAAATGCCCAGTTATTGGCCAATAGTCCGGTTGAGTAAATGGCATTGTATTTTTGCGTATTGTAAGAACCCACGCTGGTGTTTACCTGAGCTTTCGGTACAGAGCTCACTCCATTGGTCAAAAGGTTAATGGATGCGCCAAAAGCTCCGGCTCCGTTGGTCGATGTGCCCACTCCTCTTTGTACTTGTATGGAAGAGGTTGAAGAGGCAAAATCGGGCATATTTACCCAATAAACTCCCTGCGATTCTGAGTCGTTTACAGGAATTCCGTTGATGGTAACGTTGATTCGTGTGGGGTCACTTCCTCTCACACGAATGCCTGTATAACCAACACCCGCCCCGGCATCGGAAGTAACTACTACTGAGGGAGTCCAGTTAAGCAAGAAAGGCAAGTCTTGCCCAAGGTTTTGCTTTTCAATTTCCTCAGCTGATACATTGGTAAAGGTGGTAGGCGTTTTTTCATTGGCCCTGGTGCCGGTAACAATTACATCTTGCAACTGTCGGGTGTCTGGCACTAACTCCAACAGAAGCTCTACCGCTCCGTTGACAGTTACTTTTTGCGACAGCTTCACATAACCAATCATAGATACCATGAGTGTGTAATTACCCGATGCAACATTGGGCAACTCAAATTCTCCACTCACATTGGTTACGGTACCCTGCTGTGACGGACTGAGCATAACACTGGCTCCAAAAACAGCTTCTCCCGTGGTGCTGTCTACCACTTTTCCTTTGATGTTGCTTTGAGCATACATCTGTGTGAACATCAGCATTAGAACCGATGCCACGAACAACTTTTTCATTGAATTGATTTTTAATGGTTCAACAATGGCGGCTAGGGGAAGCCAACCTAAAACGTTAGACCACCACGTCCCTGCGTCAGCATTACCTGCATCAGGTTCTATGGGTATAATCTCAGCCTGTATTTCATCCCGAATGAACGGGAAAAGGCACCCCTATTATTGGGCGCAAAAGTAAACTTAGTTTATCAAAAACGAAAAACTATTTTACCCTGGCGCAAGCACTGGTTGTGCTATAGGATAGAATTTATTTTTTGAATGGCTGTTTCCAGCCTTTTTTGAAAAGAACCTTGCACTACCTCATATGCTACCCCATACTCTTTCAAGGCCCTTTCATACAAATCGAAAAGCTCAGGACGATTTTCGGGGCTTTCCCGTAGCGGATCCTCTTCATAGGGCACATCGTAGTAGGTGAGCAGGTAATAAGAGGCCTGATTCATGGATAGTTGCTGCAATATCCAAGGGTCGCAATGGCCATATTTAAACTCGCTCCAAATTTTAATAACAAACAGGTCGGTATCTAAAAACAGTAAGTCTTTTACCTGCTTTCTATACTTCCTTTCTTCACGCAACTGTCCTTCAGCAATTGCAATAAGGTCGTTTTGTATATAAGGTCTGTTAAGGTTGGTTAGAAATTCTCTTGAATATTCCGGCACCCAAAGGGTTTTATAGTGTGCGGCCAAAGCTTCAGTAAGAGTAGTTTTTCCTGTACTTTCCGGCCCCACTACGGCAATTGTAATCATTCGCTAATCGGGTTGAGGTGCATACTCTTTTTCCAAGCCAGGTACCCGGCCACCGCCATTGAAATATACACCAGATATAAAACAGAGTAGAAATAAAGTTCTTTGTAAAAGTAGATGCCCGTAGCCAGTACGTCTATGGCAAACCAGTAGTACCAGTTGTCCAGTTTTTTTCTGGCCGTAAGCCACATGGCCGTTACGCTCAACATAGAAGTGGCACTATCCCAGTAAGGTAAGCTTGGTGCATCAATTCCTTCGAACCACACCGGCAGCTGCATTAAAAACTGGGCAAAGAGGTAAATAAATAGACCTGAAACAGCGAGGTATGTGAGACCCGAACCAAGCGAAAGTCGGGTAACACGCAGGGCTTCTTGTTTCTTTTCCTTACCCTTAACCCAGTGTATCCAACCATAAACATTAAGCACCAAAAAGAAAATATGTAGCAACAAGTCGCCATATAATCGCGACTCATAAAAGACAAACAAGGAAATAATGGTGTAGATAATCCCGAACGGCCAGGTCCATATATTCTCCTTAATAAGGTAGACTACGGCCAGAATTCCGGAAACAAAAGCAATGAGGCCCCAAAAGTCAAAAGCTTGAACATTGGCGACAATATCCTGCCAAATCTCGTTTAGGTGCATGGCCCAAAGATATGATTAATTGGTATATTTCGTTGGTTGAAAAAACAAACATGGAAATGCTCAAAGCAATACTGGCCCTGATAGTGATAATGGTAATATTCCCAACGTTTATCACCGCACAAGAAAAAGAATACAATGTAGAGACCGAAAGCGTATCTGAATATGTAGATAAGATTTTGAACGGGCCTATAACCAAAGAAGGCCTGAGCAAAATGCCATACAAAATATGGTTCAACACCAATTACAAAACGTATCTGGTCGATACAGAAACTCTTAAAGACATCAGGAAGAAAAACCTCAAAGGGCTGCGTATTCTGGCTTTTATGGGCACCTGGTGTCATGATAGCAACCGCGAAATACCAAGACTCATTAGAGTTTGTGAAGAATTGGGCATAGCCGACCGGCTGGAATTGTATGGGGTAGATGTAAATAAAAAAAGCCGCTTAGAGAAAGAAAAGAACTGGGACATTAGAAAAACTCCGACCATCATATTCTTGCGCAACGGAGAAGAAATTGGGCGAATTTTGGAGGAACCGGAAGTTTCATTCGAACACTCTATGGAATTAATCATCAACCAAAATGCTAACTAATCAAAAAGAGCTCTTCAGTCTACCGGACGACATCACCTATCTCAACTGCAGCTATATGTCTCCGCAGCTTAAAGCGGTAGCCGAAGTAGGGGTTAGGTCTTTGTATGGCAAAGACGACCCCACCTCTGTAAAGCCGGAAGACTTCTTTAATAATACTCGCGCACTCCGCACAGAGTTTGCCAAACTCATCAATGCCCGCTCCGAACAGCAATGTGCCATTGTGCCTTCTGTATCGTATGCGCTGGCCAATGTGGCCAAAAACCTGAAAGCCGGTAAGGGAGACAACATTGTATTGGCCGATGAGCAATTCCCCAGCAATGTGTATGCATGGAAAGCGCTGGAAAAAGAAAGAGGAATTACCATTAAGTATATAACAGCACCTCAACTAAAAACCGGACGTGGCCAAAGCTGGAATGAAAAACTGCTTGAAGCCATTGATACCAACACAAAAATGGTTGCTTGCGGGCATGTGCATTGGGCCGATGGCACCAAATTCGACCTGAAAGCCATTCGCAAAAGAGCCGATGAAGTAGGTGCCATTCTGGTAATAGACGGAACACAGTCCATTGGTGCCCTACCCTTTAATGTACAGGAATTCAAGCCCGATGCCGTAGTTGCAACAGGCTATAAATGGCTAATGGGGCCCTACGGCTTGGGCATAGCCTATTTCGGAGAATACTTTAACGAAGGCAGCCCCATAGAAAACAACTGGATGAACAGACTTCATAGTGAGGATTTTCGAAATCTGATTAATTACCAGAATGAATACCAACCCGGTTCAATCCGCTACGAAGTGGGCGAAAGTGCCAACTTCATTCTTACGCCTATGCTCACCAGAGCCATTCGTCAGATCAATGAGTGGGGACCGGCCAACATTCAGGCCTACTGTAAAAACATCACAGCCCCTTATCTCAAAGAATTGAAAGACTTGGGTATTCAGATTGAAGATGAAGCCTTCAGGGGAGAACATCTGTTTGGACTCAGATTGCCGGAACATATGAATATGGAAGAGGTAAGGCAACGTTTTGAAATACAAAGAATCTATGTCTCTATTAGAGGAAATTCCATTCGGGTTTCACCACATTTATATAACTCCGAAGCTGATCTGGAAAAATTAGTAGAGACCTTTAAGGTTAAAACTATGGTCTGAACGTGCCAGGCAGAAGATTGAAATTTATTTGTTGAAACATATTTTTTTCAATCCTACAATCTGCGTAATTTTGTCCGGCAAATAAAACCACGTATTTATTTGCTATGCCACTCGATACTGACAAATTCCTTTTTGAAGCACTGACCTATGACGATGTGCTTCTTCTGCCGGGTTACTCCGAAGTTCTTCCAAGAAATACAGTTACCAAAACATGGCTCACCAAGAACATTCAACTGAATATTCCATTGGTGTCGGCTGCTATGGATACTGTTACCGAATACAAGCTGGCCATTGCCATGGCCCTTGAAGGAGGCCTTGGGTTTATTCACAAAAACATGACTGTGGAGCAACAAGCTCTGCAGGTAAGAAAGGTGAAACGTTCTCAGAGTGGAATGATTTTAGACCCCATCACTCTGCACGTAGAAAGCACCGCCAGAGAGGCCGAGCAAATAATGCGTGAGAACAAGATAGGTGGTATTCCTGTGGTAGATGCAGACAAGCTTCTGGTAGGAATAGTTACCAACCGCGACATGCGCTTTATCAAAGACATGACCACCCCGGTCAGAGAAATAATGACCAGCGAAAACCTCATTACAGCCAAAATGGGCATTGGTCTTGACGAGGCTGAAGGGGTATTGGAGAAATACAAAATTGAAAAACTCCCCATTATTGACGAAAAAGGTAAGTTAACAGGACTTATCACCTACAAAGACATTCTTAAAAACCGAAACAGGCCCAACGCTTGTAAAGATGAGTACGGTCGTTTACGTGTGGGAGCGGCTGTTGGAGTTACTCCAGATATTGACGAGCGTATTCAGGCACTGGTCAATGCCGGAGTAGACGTAGTGAGCATAGACACTGCTCATGGGCACTCCAAAGGGGTGATTGATACGGCCAAGCGTATAAAAAAGGCATTTGCCAATTTAGATGTGATAGTAGGAAATATTGCTACAGCCGAAGCGGCAAAAGCCCTTGCCGATGCCGGAGCCGATGCCATTAAGGTGGGAGTAGGCCCGGGTAGTATCTGTACAACCCGTGTAATTGCCGGAGTAGGTATGCCACAACTTTCGGCCGTATATGAGGCCGCCAAAGCAGTGAAAGACGCAGGTATTCCGATTATAGCCGATGGCGGAATACGATACTCTGGCGATGTGGTTAAAGCCATAGCAGCCGGAGCCAACACCATAATGATTGGTTCGCTACTGGCCGGAACCGAAGAAGCTCCGGGCGAAGTAATACTCTACGAAGGCAGAAAATTCAAGTCTTACCGTGGCATGGGCTCTGTAGAAGCCATGGAAGATGGCTCTAAAGACCGCTACTTCCAGGATGCTGAAGACGATATTAAAAAATTGGTACCCGAAGGTATTGTAGGCAGAGTGCCCTACAAAGGCCTGGTGCAAGAGGTACTTTATCAGATTACAGGAGGCTTGCAGGCCGGCATGGGCTACTGTGGTGCCGCCACAATAGAGGAGCTTCAAAAAGCCAAGTTTGTAAAAATAACCGGAGCAGGAGTGCGAGAAAGCCACCCTCACGATGTGTTCATTACTCGTGAAGCTCCAAACTATAGCCGATAACTCATTTCATACAGCCTGAGAATATTGGGCAAAAAAAGCGAGCGCCTAAAGGTACATGAAACCTCTCAGGCGCTCGCTTTGTGTTTTATGTGGAGGAGTTTATTTACTCACACGCTTGCCCGACATAGGGAAAGTATCCTGCCCCATGTAAACAGCTCCATCCATAGTATCTCCATCAAACTGGCACTCAATCTCTGCCACCGTACCCATTACTTCAATACTTCCGGTGAGGTTTCTGTCCTGCACCGTTACGCCATTCATCTCCAGTACTCCAAACTGATCAGTTTCAAGACTGGCAGTGTAGGCTCCCGGGTTACCGCTAATTCGCATAGTACCTGAACTACCACCATCGGGCGTATTGACAAAATACTCCCATACTCCGGTTGGGTCATATACCTTAGCTTTAACAGCCTTTTTGGCCGAAGAATTAGTGGTGGTACCCGATGCAGCACAGCCTGCAAGCACCACAGAAAGCAGAGCAAAGGCGCACATTATCTGTATCGATTTTTTCATTTTCATAACCATTGTTTTAGAATATCAGCGCATTGAAAATAGCACAATTTTTCTATAAAAAGAGGCTTTATGCCCTTCAAGAATTGTCTCAGCCAATATATACCACATTAATATCAAGCTGGTTTTGATTGTAAGCATTATGGCCTAACTTTGTGCCAATTTGTACCTAAGTCAACAAGTCGTTCTCTACCTAAAAAATGCCTAAAGACAACAGCATCAAGTCCATCCTAATCATCGGAAGTGGACCTATCATTATCGGACAAGCCTGTGAGTTTGATTATTCAGGATCTCAAGCCGCCAGATCGTTGCGGGAAGAGGGAATAGAAGTAACCCTCATTAACTCTAACCCGGCAACCATTATGACCGACCCGGTTATGGCCGACAACATTTACCTCAAGCCATTAACCAAAAAATCGATCATAGAAATTCTGGAAAAACACCAAATCGATGCAGTGCTACCTACCATGGGTGGTCAAACTGCACTTAACCTGGCCATTGACTGCGACAAAGCAGGGATATGGAAAAAATACGGGGTGCGCATAATTGGTGTAGATATTAATGCCATTGAGACCACGGAAGACCGTGAAAAGTTCAGGCATAAAATGATTGAAATTGGTGTAGACGTTTGCCGCGGAGAAACTGCCACCTCTTTCTTAAAAGGAAAAGAAATTGCTCAGGAAATTGGCTTCCCGCTAGTAATACGCCCATCATTTACTTTGGGCGGTTATGGTGGCGGATTTGTAGATAATCCGGAAGAATTCAACGAAGCACTGAAAAGAGGTTTAGATGCCTCACCCATTCACGAAGTGTTAGTTGAACAAAGTATTCTGGGCTGGAAAGAATATGAGTTAGAGTTGTTAAGAGACAACCTTGGCAACGTTATCATCATTTGTTCCATCGAAAACTTCGACCCAATGGGGGTACACACCGGAGACTCCATTACTGTTGCTCCGGCCATGACACTGCCAGACACCGTGTATCAGAACATGCGCGACATGGCCATCAAAATGATGAACGCCATCGGCCAGTTTGCCGGAGGGTGTAACGTGCAGTTTGCCGTAAATCCCGAAACAGACGATATAATTGGTATAGAAATCAACCCACGCGTATCGCGCTCATCGGCACTAGCCTCGAAAGCCACCGGATACCCCATTGCCAAGATTGCCGCAAAACTCGCTATTGGATACAACCTGGACGAGCTAAAGAACCAGATCACTAAAACCACTTCGGCTTTCTTTGAGCCTGCACTGGACTATGTGATTGTGAAGATCCCACGTTGGAACTTCGATAAATTCAAAGGTTCCGATCGAAAACTAGGGCTTCAAATGAAGTCTGTAGGAGAAGCCATGGGTATTGGCCGCAATTTCCAGGAGGCACTTCAGAAAGCCTGCCAATCGCTGGAAATAAAAAGAAACGGACTTGGTGCCGATGGCAAAGAAGTGACCGATCAGGCCGCCCTGCTTCATAGCCTTGAAAACCCAAGCTGGAACAGGCTTTTCCATATTTACGATGCCTTTAAACTAGGTATCCCGTTCAAAACCATTCAGAAGAAAACCAAAATCGATAAGTGGTTCCTTCAGCAAATTGAAGAACTTATTGAGCTTGAAACTGAAATTGAACAATATTCACTCGATACCTTACCCGAGCGCCTGTTGAGAACAGCCAAAGAAAAAGGCTATGCCGACCGACAAATTGCTCATCTGTTGAAATGCTGGGAAAGTGAGGTGTTTAAGAAAAGACACGAGTTGGGCATTAAGCGGGTGTACAAGCTGGTAGATACCTGCGCGGCCGAATTCGAAGCCCAAACTCCATACTACTACTCTACTTTCGATCAGGAAAACGAATCGGAGGTAAGTAACAACAAGAAAATTATAGTGCTTGGCTCTGGCCCGAACCGAATCGGACAGGGAATTGAGTTTGACTATTGCTGTGTGCACGGCTTATATGCCGCCAAAGAGTGTGGCTATGAGACCATCATGATCAACTGTAACCCTGAAACGGTTTCGACCGATTTCGATACAGCCGATAAGCTCTACTTTGAACCCGTATTCTGGGAACACATATACGACATCATTCTGCACGAAAAACCTGAGGGTGTGATTGTGCAATTGGGTGGTCAGACCGCGCTTAAACTGGCTGAAAAACTAGACCGTTATGGCATTAAGATTATAGGCACAAGCTTCGAAGCACTCGACCTGGCCGAAGATCGCGGAAGATTTTCTACCCTCCTGGCCGAAAACAATATTCCTTACCCTAAGTTCGGGGTAATTGAAGATGCTGACGAGGCCCTTGAGCTTTCTAAAGAACTTGGCTTTCCTCTGCTGGTAAGGCCTTCTTACGTATTGGGAGGTCAAAGCATGAAGATTGTGATCAACGAGCAGGAGCTAGAAGAGCACGTAGTGAACATTCTCAAGGACATTCCAGGCAACAGAGTGTTATTAGACCACTTCCTGGACGGAGCCATAGAGGCGGAGGCCGATGCAATCTGTGACGGTGAAGAGGTTTATATCATAGGCATAATGGAACACATTGAACCGGCCGGAATTCACTCGGGCGACTCGTATGCTGTATTGCCTCCATATAGCTTGGGCGACTTTGTAATGCAACAAATTGAAACCATTACTAAAAAGATTGCTCTGGCTCTAAAAACCGTTGGCCTGATTAATATTCAGTTCGCCATTAAGAATGATACCGTTTACGTGATTGAGGCGAACCCACGAGCCTCACGAACCGTTCCATTCATAGGCAAAGCTTACCAGGAACCTTATGTGAATTATGCCACAAAAGTGATGCTCGGTGAGAAGAAGCTGAAAGACTTTGAATTTAAGCCGGTTAAGAAAGGCTACGCCATTAAAGAACCGGTTTTCTCATTCCACAAATTCCCGAATGTGAATAAGGAACTTGGGCCTGAGATGAAGTCTACAGGAGAAGCCATCTACTTTATCGATGATTTAATGGATGACTACTTCCTGGATATTTACTCAAAACGTAACCAATATTTAAGTAGATAAAGTTGATTCGGTTAATCCTTATTTTCGTCCTTATTTTCTGGGTCATACGATCCGTTTTTAAGTTGTTTTCTGTGGGGCTCGGACAAGCCCAGCAACAACAACATAGAGGTTTTTCCAATAGCGGCAGATCGCACAGAAAACCTTCTGATGGAAATGTAAACATTGACTATGCCCCGAAAAAACCTTCGAAAAAGTCTTCGGAGAACTACAAAGGTGGAGACTACGTAGATTATGAAGAGGTGAAATAAGCCAGTATGATATAAAAAAGGGGCGATTTGAAATCAAATCGCCCCTTTTTTGTTTATGCATATTTTACTTAAACATTTGAATTGAACCCAAATAGAAAAGTCGAGCATGCCGCAACCAATTTTAAATAAACTTTTAGGGTTACTCATTTAGATCGCATTAGTTAGATCCCAGTATACCAGCCACAAGCTGTGTCCTCACAGCGTCTTTTAACAGCCATT
>NZ_DDDQ01000098.1:29836-81306 GCF_002336325.1 Roseivirga sp. UBA1976
CAAATGGAGGCAAGGTTCAGAAATATATTTCTTGCGACTTAAGTAAGTAACCCTATAAATTTTTATAAACTAAGAATAAATATATTTTTTAATTTATTGCTATTAATAGTTTTGCCGAGGATGTTACACCAATGACACGGTATATGTTTGTGGAGAAGATGAGATTGAGCAACTAAGAAATAATGCAAATCTAAATTGCTGTTCTGGTTCCGTTATCTATTACATAGATGTATGTAGAAACATTGATGGAACACATGGTGTAACTAAACATGGAACAAATTTGAGTTGTGCACCGCAATAAGATGAGAAATTTAATGATCAAATTGCCGATACTCTTATGTATCGGCATTTTTCTCGGTTGCAACAAGTTTGAATCTAAAACCAATACAAACGAGCTATCATTTAGAATAGAGGTAAGTAAATCTGAGCTTTCACATGGCGAACTACTTCTTTCTAGCTACCCTTTATTAAATAAAGTAATTAGTAAAGACAGTCTTTTAGTATTTGACGGTGTAAGCTCGCAACTAATACTGTTCAATTTAGTGACGAAAACGCCTATTTTTAACCTTGAGTTAGAAAAAGATGGCCCTAATTTCTTCGAAGGCCATGTTTTAGATGCAGACATCAAAGATGATAAGCTTTACGTTGTAACGAATAATTACTTCACAATTGCTGACCTTACGGGTAATGTAAGTGTTAGAAGAAAACTAAAATCATTAACATCTAATGACAATTTTCGAGTATTGGGATTCAATAGGCTTTCAGACCAATCTTTTCTATTTAGCAGATGGCTAGAATCTTCAATTTTTGCTCATCGAAAGGACAGCGTTGACCAAAGTATATTTTTTGTCTACAATTTGAGGGAGAATTCCTTCTATGATATACCTATTTTCTCACCAGAAGAAGCATTGATTAATGATTCAACTCAGGGCTTTTATGATGGACAATCTAGACACTCCTTTGTATACTTAGACTCAACTATAGTCTACAATTTTAAGTTTTCATCAAAGCTTTATTCTTATGATTTGAGAAATCAGTTGGCACAAGTAAGTAATGGAGAATTTGCTCATATTCCCAATTTGCGAGAAGCATTTCCCTCTAACCAAATAAGTGATGTCAAAGCCACCACAAATTACCTATACAACGGAGTTCAGTTTTCAGATATCGCATATGATGAAAAAAATGAACTATTTGTTCGGGTTGGATCCGAATATGTAACAAATGAGAATGGAACAAACAATGACGTAAGATACCTTATGTTGCTAGATAAGCATCTAAACAGAGTTAAGGAGTTTAAAATAAATGATAGAATATTTGATAAGCCCTTTATAAATGATGGCATTATTTATTTCGTCTCAGGCAAGAGAACCAAAGAATCTACATATGAATTAATTACTTTCGAAATTAAGAATGAATCTATAATCGAAAAACCATAGCATTAATATGCATGCCGGCACCTACCGAAGCAAAGACTATATGGTCTCCGGATTTAATCTCGTGCCCTTCCAGTTTTCCTTTCAGAATCAAGTCTAACATGGTGGGAACGGTAGCCACCGAGTTACACAAATATCAAAAGTATAATATTTATTAACACAGATTAAACAGTCGTTTTTTATTAAAATTTATCTTTCATTGACATATGCCGTTCAAAAAAAAAAATAACCACTGACATAACATGAGCCTAAATTAAAAATCTGAATTAGACAAATTCAAGAAAAAACATAGCACTATGAAAAAAATCATTTTAACTCTGTTATTCGTAGCTACTCTTGGATTAGCCACAAGTCTAAAAGCTAATGAGTGTAACGGCACGTACTACTACACCAACAGCAACTCTGATTATACATCGGCTGTAGTTGCAGCTCTAATGAATTGCTGCGCTGGAAGTACTTTAACTCTTTACAATCTCGACACTAATGAATCGTTTACAATCACTGTGCCTTTGGATGGCCCAAATTCAAGTTGTGCACCGCTTTAGGATATGAAGAACTTTAACTTGGAAATACCAAAGAGTAGTGCCATTCTAAGTCTACTCTTTGTTTTATTAATCAGTTGTAAAGACCAAAAGAATCAAGAAAACCACGAAAGACAAATTGAAATTCAAACCCAAGAACTATTTTTTGAACATGGAGATTTATTTATCTCAAATAATTCAACGTTTTGGAAAGAAATCGGAAAAGATAGCTTAATTCTGTTTGAAGGCAGAGACATCAAAAGTTTCATACTATTTAGTCTAGATTCCAAAAAGACTACTGAATTCCTAACATTCGATTCAGACGGGCCAAATTTTATAGAAGATCGAGTGTTAGACTTTACTCGATATTTAGACAGATATCTTATACTTGGGGCAAAATATCTCCACATAGCTGATAGTGAGGGGAAGATAGTCAAACGAATTCAATCAGATAAATTCGAAAACAACTTGGCAAATCCATCCGCGTACAGAATCAGTGGGTTACAAGTTTATAACAAGGACACTTTACTCATTTCAAAAAAATTGATTAGTGCAGATCTTCCTAAGATTTTAGATGAACCAAAGCAGTCAATTTTTGCCCTCCTCAATTTATCTACTGATTCTATATCGGATTTACCAGTTTATTCTCCAAAAGAAACTCTTGTTGATGACCCAAATCAGGGCTATTACAGCAATTTATCCGATCATTACTTTATTGTAAATAATAACGAAATAGTATTCAATTTTAAATTCTCTCCAACCATATACAAATACAATCTTCACACTGAATTGATACAGGAATACGGAGGTAAGACCAAAAGATTTCCTAGTAAAAGAGAGGCCTTCCCAGCAGATAGATATACTGACTATGCTTATTTATTAAGCCATCTTAATCAAGGTATTTATTTTTCGCAATTGGGCTATGATCCTTCAAATGCTCTATATTTTAGACTAGCCAAACAGGTGATAAATGACGATATGGGAAAAAGCCAGTTGAGCAACTTCCTTCAAATATTTGATAGTAATTTTAACCTAATTAAAGAGGTGGCTATTAATGAGCCCGTGGCACCCATTTTCAGCAAATTTACAAATGAAATATATTTGGTTCCTTTACTCAAATATCAAACGGAGGAAGATAAAACAAGGATTTTAAAGCTAGTAATAACAAGCCATTAATTCAAAAATCATTGTCTCTGTTAAGGCATCTGATAAACCATCGCATTGATATGCATACCGGCACCAACGGAGGCGAAGACCAAATGGTCTCCAGATTTAATCTCATGTCCTTTGAGCTTCCCTTTCAGAATCAAGTCTAACATGGTGGGAATAGTTGCCACCGAACTATTTCCGAGTTTGTTGATGGTCATTGGCATCAGCTGGTTCACATCCGGCTCGTAACCATAAAGCTTATACAGTTTCAGCAGAATGGCCTCATCCATTTTCTCATTGGCCTGGTGAATGAGTACTTTGTCAATATCGTTTAGGTCTAAGTTAGCCTTCTCAATGGCGCTCTTTATAGCCTCGGCCACATTAATGAGAGCATACTCGTAAATCTTACGCCCTTTCATTTTTATGAACTTATTCCCATTGGCACTTAGCTCGGGCTTATATGACGGGCCCATAGCCAAATACTGTAACTCTACGGAAGCGTCAGTTCTGGAAGCCTGACTAAGGAACCCTCCTGTTTGGTTTTGAGTAGCCTGAAAAATAACAGCT
This sequence comes from Roseivirga sp. UBA1976, assembly GCF_002336325.1. Lineage (NCBI taxonomy): Bacteria > Pseudomonadati > Bacteroidota > Cytophagia > Cytophagales > Roseivirgaceae > Roseivirga > Roseivirga sp. UBA1976. The sequence continues at coordinate 33,507 of NZ_DDDQ01000098.1, forward strand.
CCTGCACCATCGGCAAAAATCATAGAGTCCCTGTCGTGCTTGTCCACAATTTTACTTAGTGTTTCGGCACCTATAACCATTACTGCACGTGCATCGCCACAGCGAATCATTTGGGTAGCCTGAATGGCACCCTGTACCCAACCGGGACAACCAAAGATAATATCGTAGCAAGAGGTAGCGGGATTTTCAATGGCCAGATTGTGTTTTACCTTAGCCGCCAGACTGGGCATCATATCAATTCGGTTGGAGCCTTCATCCAAATCTCCAAAGTTGTGTGCTACAATAATGTAATCGAGCTCCTCCTTACTAACCGTGCTATTTTCAAGTGCTCTGGAAGCAGCTATTGAAGCCAGTTCCGAACATAACTGCCCTTTGGCCGCATAGCGCCTTTCTTTAATTCCGGTAATTTGCTCAAACTTCTTAATGATCACTTCATTGGTGTAGGCAAAGGGTTCTCCGTTTTCCTGATAGAATTCATGATTCAGAAAATCTTCATTCTTTACAATACGGTCAGGAATGCAACTCCCCACACCATTGATAATTACATTCGGCATATTATTCTTCAGATTTATAGGCAACCGCATCCCAGCAAGCCTCGGCTGCTTGCTCCAGGCGGTCATTGGTTAATTGTTGATTATGATCGAGGTGTAGTTTGGCCAATGATACAATTGGCCCATAAAGCAGTGCAATAATAGTGTACAAAGGCAGATCCTTCATTGCTTTGGCTCTTTTCGACTCTATAAAAAACTGCATAATGGGGGCTAGAATAATGAAGGTCTCTTCGCGCGTCATATTGCTCACAAAGGGAGCATATCTATACTGCTCCACAAATTGAAATTCTTTAGGATGATCAATACAGTAGCGAATAAGGTTCTTCCACAAGTGTTTGAACCGTTCTTTAAAAGTACCTTCTTCGCGGTAGTCTTGCAGCATGGCTTTAATTACCCGCTTTTTAATTTCGGTAAACAATTCATTGATGAGGTGCTCCTTGTTGTCGAAATACCGATAAATGGTGCCTGCACCAATACCCGCATGTTGCGCAATAAGCGATATGGGAGTAGCGTGAAAACCATACTCAGTCATGAGATCGAGCGTAGTTTGCAAGATTAGCGTTCTTTTGTCTGCGGTTAAATGTTCTACCATTATTTTGCGGAATGAACGTTCATTCCGCACAAAGGAAAAGACTATATGATTAGAATTCAAAGGTTTTTACATGAAAATTGCCTGTAAATGTTAAATGCACGCATGCATTTGGCTTTGCTTTGGCTGGTGATGACTTTTGATGTATTTTTGCCAACTCACTTGAGTAAACTCAACAAAAACCAGTTGATATGTCTTGGTTTCAAAGAAAAGTTAAGGGTATAACCACACCCACTGAAGAGAAGAAAGATGCGCCTGACGGCCTGTGGTTTAAAACCCCCGGTGGAACGATAGTTCACACCCGAGAATTGAAAAACAATGCGTATGTAAGCCCTGAAGATGGCTTCCATGTAAGAATAGGCTCCAAAGAGTATTTCGAAATATTGTTCGATGGCAACAAGTTCACAGAGCTGGATGCCAACATGAGCTCTGGCGACCCGCTAAAGTTTGTAGATAGCAAGCCCTACCCCAAACGAATAGCAGCTACTCAGGAAAGCACCCGACTTAAGGATGCTGTTCGCACGGCTCACGGTAAAATGAACGGGCTGGATCTTGTGGTAGCTTGTATGGATTTTGCCTTCATTGGTGGTTCCATGGGGTCAGTGGTAGGAGAAAAAATATCTCGTGCCATAGACCATGCACTGAAAACAAAAACACCCTTTCTGATGATCTCAAAATCGGGTGGTGCTCGTATGATGGAGGCCGGCTACTCGCTCATGCAAATGGCGAAGACTTCTGCCAAGCTTGCTCTTCTGAGCGAAGCCAAAGTACCTTATATTTCTCTCCTCACTGATCCTACAACGGGAGGAGTAACCGCTTCATATGCCATGTTAGGTGACTTTAATATTGCCGAACCCGGTGCTCTTATTGGTTTTGCAGGCCCAAGGGTAATTAGAGATACAGTGGGTAAAGACTTACCCAAAGGATTTCAAAGTGCCGAATTCGTGCTAGAGCATGGTTTCCTTGATTTCATAGTTGACAGAAGGGATTTGAAAAACCAACTGACCACGTTGCTCAAAATGCTTAAAGACTAAACTACTAAAGACTTGACCGAAAGGGTGTTGCATGGCAACACCCTTTTTTATTCCCCCTACTCCATTTACCTACTGGGTTTAAAACATCATAGGGTTACTCATTTAGATCGCATTTGTTAGACCAGTATACGAGCCACAAGCTGTGTTCTCACAGCGTCTTTTAACAGCCATTTGTGAAGACAAAAATGGAGGCAAGGTTCAGAAATATACTTCTTGCGACCTAAGTAAGTAACCCTAAAACATTATTTGAATAACTAAAGCTGAAGCTAAACCGATAAAAACCCACAAAAGTACTCCATACACCAGAGGTTTAGCCCCTAAACTTTTGAGCATATTTAAAGACAGTGAACCACCCATTAGAAAAAGTACGGCAGACATTAAGGACTTAGTAGTTCCCAAAGTGAAAGTCTTTAAATGGGGAGGTATAGAGCAAAAAGAAGCCAACGTAAGAGCCGCTACAAACAAAACAATAAACAGTGGCGGAGAACCCCAACCGTTTCTTCCTTTACGAAGCGAGTAGTAAAGAATTAAAGGCAATATCCACAGCGCCCTCATTACCTTGGCAGTAGTTGCCAACTCAAGTGCCTCGTCTCCAAAAACACCCGCTGCGCCAATTACAGAACTCGTATCGTGTATTGCCACAGCACACCACAATCCAAACTGATGGTTACTCATGTTTAATGCTGCGCCAACTGCCGGAAAAATAAAAACAGCAAGAGCGTTGAGCAGAAAGACCACCCCCAGAGCGGACGATGTATCCTTAGGCGTAGCCCCAACCAAGGGAGACACGGCAGCAATGGCACTACCTCCACAAATAGCAGTTCCGTAGGTGATTAATTGTGGCAACTTCCCCTTAAAGCCAAGGCGGAAAGCCAATAACACTCCTCCCAAAACAACCACCAACACCGAAAGTGATGTGAGCCAAAGGCCTTCACTGCCCACGGTAAATACCTGATTAAGGTCTATGCTAAACCCTAAGCAAACAATGACTATTTGCAATAAAAAGTGTCTGACCTTTGCCAGTTGATTTTCGAAGACCGCCCCAAGGCTATTTCTAAAAACGAATCCTAGACTTAATGATATGGCCGGATCTAAGGCAAGCGCGAAACACAGCAGCAAAGCCAAAACCGTAAGCCCTTTTTGCCAAAACCCCATAGCTGCGTTTTAGCTAGTCTAAATTCTCTAAGTACTTATAACCACTACCGGTGTTGATCATCAGTACGCTGTCAGTATCAGAAATATGCTGTGACGCTTTTAGTTTAGGTATAGCCTTAAGCAATGCAGCACCCTCAGGAGCCACCAATACACCTTCCGAAGCGGCCATTTCTTTTACTCCTGCAACCATTTCTTCTTCACTAATGGCAATACCCGTTCCTCCCGACTCATAAAGAACTTCCATGATCATATCTTCCCCAAAGGCTGTAGGCACAGCCAAACCATTGGCCAGCGATTCACGATAGGCTTTGGTTGACCTGTCAACCCCATTTAATCGATCCACTATTGGGGCACAATTTTGAGCCTGCACAACAATCATACGCGGCAATCGTGCGGAAGAATCGAGCCAACCTAAGTCCATCATTTCATAAAAGGCCTTCCAAATACCTAGAAGCCCGGTTCCTCCACCAGTAGGATAAAGAATCACATCGGGTAGATTCCAGTTGAGTTGCTCCACCAACTCATAGCCCATGGTCTTTTTACCTTCTAAGCGATACGGCTCTTTAAGAGTAGATATATTAAACGCTCCGGTCTCTTTCTCAAGTTTTGCGGCCAAAGCACCACACCGATCAATCAGCCCATCAACCAAAATTAGCTCCGCACCAAAATACCGGCATTCGTCCTGGAAAATTCTGGGCGTATGCTTTGGCATTATCACGGTAGCCTGCATACCGGCTGCGGCACAGTATGCACTCATAGCCCCACCTGCATTACCTGCTGTAGGAATTACACAGTGTTTCACTCCAAACTCTTTGGCTTTAGAAATTGCCATGCTCAAACCACGTGCTTTAAACGATCCGGTTGGGTTCAGCGACTCGTCTTTCATTTTCAAAGACTCTAAACCATAGGACTGTGCTAATTTCTTCAGGTTAAGAATAGGGGTCATCCCTTCACCCAGCGATACAATATGATCATCCTTCAAAATGGGCAGAACCTCCTGATACCTCCACATGGTAGCAGGCCTACCGGCCAGGTCTTCCGGGCGAAGCGACTGGGCAAAGTCATACTTAGCAACCAATGGTTTCTGGCAACAGTGGGCATAGGTCTGAAGAGTGTTTAGAGGGTAGTGCTTATTACAATGAGAGCACTCCAGATGAGTGGCCAGTGAAATGGAAGGAGCTATAGACTGATGCATGCCGCAAAACTGCATCGTCAATCATAACCAATCAAATGAATTAATGTAACAACCTATAACCGTTAGTTATAAACACTCTTTGCCTCGCGGATAAACGCCCGGGTGGTGTCGGTGAGGCTTTCTCCCGTCCTTGTGACAAAATTAAAACTTCTCTCTATGAGTAGCCCCGGAATATTCACCTCCTGAAGAAGCCCCAGAGCCACTTCACGCTTTATAGCCAGCGGAGAGAGAAACCCAATAGAATCATCTTCAATAAGAAAGTTCTTTAACACTTCCGTGCCACCAAGCCTAACTTTTATATTGAGATCGCTCGCTTTAATATTCCATTTAGACATGGTTCTGGACCAAGCCGAAAGAGTTCCTGAGCCAATCTCTCTCATGGCCAGTGGTGCGGCCTTAAACTCATCCATAGAAACCTCTCGCCCGGCAAAAGGACTACGCGCAGAACACACTGGCACAATGCGGTCGTTCATAAAGAATTCATAATGCAGCGCATTAGACTCTTGCTTATCTTCTACCACCGCCAAATCGATTTCATGTGCTTTCAAAGCTTTAAGTACATTTTCCGTATTCCGATTGATTAGGGTAATTTTAACCAGCGGCCATTTTTTACGAAAAGAAGAAAGCACCCTAGGCAGTACGTAAAGCGAAAGTGTGGTGCTAGCTCCAATTTTAAGCTCGGCCTTTGCTGTCATCCGGCTTTTTATGATCTCTACATCCGCCTCCATTCGGTTCTGAATCAACTTGGCTTCTCTTAAATAGGTAAGCATTTTTTCGCCCTGAGGAGTAAGTGCAATGGCATTTCCCTGGCGCTCAAAAAGCGGCACTTCAATAAGCGATTCCAGCTTTTTTATTTGCTTACTTACGGCAGGCTGAGAAATACAAAGCACCTCGGCCGCCTTAGAAAAACTCAAGTGGCAGGCTACAGCATAGAATACTTCATACGATACAGACAGCATGGTTGCAATATAAGAAGCTCTTTGAGCTTACTTAAATTTCCTTTGGCTTGTTTTGAAATGTGAAAAACGCCTGTTACGTTTGCACCATCAAGTCATTCAATCCCGATTCAAAGGGAACGAATCGATTTATAAAGAAGCGTGGAGAGACAGGCTCTATGAAGCGCTAGCAACCACTCCCGATCCATCGGGAAAAGGTGCTAAATCCTGATCCCAAAATGGGTGCCAGGTGGCATTCGGGAGAATATAAATTGGTTAAACATGCTTTCTAATCCAATTACAAAACCTTTCAGAGGTTGGGTGAAAGCCACCCAACAGGCAGCGCTTATTACCATTATTTGTTCTGATCGAATGTGTTGTGCCTAGGCCATACACCTTCTAATCCACTTTTCACACAAATCATTCAGAACATGTTAATTCAAAGCCCTAAAGGGTCGGCTGTAGCCAGTGCTCAGCCAGACGCTATACAACAATTTATTATAAAAGGAGATTTTAGCCTGGAAAACGGCAGCTTTCTTACCGATCCGGTTATAGCCTATCATACCTTCGGAAAGCTAAATGCCAGTAAATCTAATGTCGTATGGATTTGCCATGCCCTTACAGCCAATGCCAACCCGCTGGAATGGTGGCCCGGACTGGTAGGCGAACAATACCTCATTAATCCGAGCGAACACTTTATTGTTTGTGCCAACATACTAGGCTCATGCTATGGGAGTACAGGGCCTAAAGACTTCAACCCTGCCACCGGTGAGCGTTATTTGAGAGACTTTCCATTGCTCACTATTCGAGACATGGTAAAAGCCCATGAGCAGCTCAGGCAACATCTGGGCATAAACCGCATTTACCTGGGCCTTGGAGGTTCCATGGGTGGGCAGCAAATTTTGGAGTGGGCTATTGAAAGCCCTACACTTTTTGAAAACCTCTGCATTATTGCAGCCGGGGCCAAAAGTTCGCCATGGGGAATAGGCATACGCTCTGCTCAACGCATGGCTATTGAAGCCGACCCAAGTTTTTTCTCGAGCTCGCCAAAAGGTGGCTGGAAGGGACTGGAAGCTGCACGTGCCATGGCTATGATTTCTTACCGAACGGATAAAATCTATAATGAAAACCAGGAGGATGGCCAGGAAAAGATTGACGGCTTTAATGCCGAGAGCTACCAACGCTATCAGGGTTTAAAACTTCAGAAACGCTTTAATGCACACAGCTACTATGCGCTTTCCAAATGCATGGACTCGCACGATGTAGGTCGCAAAAGAGGCGGAGTACAGCAGGCGCTCAAACGGGTGAAAGCCAACACACTGGTGATAGGTATTAATTCAGATTTACTATTTACCCGCAACGACCAGCAAATACTGGCTCACGGAATAAAACATTCAAAACTCACTTTTATAGACTCAAACTATGGACACGATGGCTTTTTAGTAGAAGCCAAAACCATTTCAACCCACATCGAAAACTTCTTAAACGAGCACCCATGAAAAACATCAATATCGGACTCTTTGGCTTTGGCTGTGTTGGCCAGGGACTTTACGAAACGTTGAATAACTCCCGAAACTTTGCGGGTGAAATCAGCAAAATCTGCATTAAAAACCCCGAGAAGAAAAGAAAACTGCCGGCTCAACTCTTTACTACCAAAAAAGAGGAGATAATCAATGACCCAACTATTGACATAGTGGTTGAACTAATTGATGATGCCGAAGCGGCATTTTACATTGTAACAGAATCACTCAAAGCGGGGAAATCGGTTGTTACGGCCAATAAAAAAATGGTGGCCGAAAACCTGGAGACTTTGGTAGCACTGCAGGAGCAAACAGGAAAAGCGGTGCTCTACGAAGGAGCAGTCTGCGGCAGTATTCCTATTATTCGTACCCTTGAAGAATATTTTGGACATGAACCGCTGCTAGAGGTTAGAGGCATATTCAACGGCTCTACCAACTACATCCTCACTAAAATATTTAATGAACGGATCGACTACCCTAAAGCTCTTAAACAAGCTCAGGAACTCGGCTTTGCCGAAAGTGACCCCACGCTGGATGTTCAGGGCTATGACCCCAAATACAAACTAAGTATTCTGCTTACCCATGCCTTTGGCATTCATGTGCACCCAAACGACATTACCAATCTGGGTATTGACCGCCTCAAAGCGGCCGACCTGGAGTATGCCAGAGCTCATGGTCTAACCATTAAGCTGGTAGCCCAGGCTCGCAGAATTGGTGACAAAGTATATGGCTTTGTTATCCCTCAATTTGTAGAACCTAATCACAGCCTGGCTAGCATTGAAAATGAGTTCAATGCAGTGACCATTCATGGTGAATTTTGCGATGAACAATTATTCATTGGCAAAGGAGCCGGAAGCTTGCCAACCGGAGCAGCCGTGCTCTCCGATATATCGGCATTGAGCTACGACTATAAGTATGAGTATAAAAAACACTATAACTTAGGTCAGCTACCTTTCAGTAATCAATCGCCCGTGCAAGTATATGTCAGCTATAATTCACCGGAAGAAGTAGATCTTACCGACTTTGAAAACATTCAGGAGAAATACTTCAGCTTTGATCACTGCTATATTGTGGGGCACGTTTGTATTGGCAAGCTTCAGCAAAGCCAATGGCAAAACAATCCCAATATTAATGTAGTTCTCACAGCAGAAGCATGTCAGACCAGTCTGGGCAACCTGTGTGTATCTGACTTAAAAGAGGAAATTTCAGAACTAAAGAAAGGACAAAAAATCAGGGAAAGAATCACTGTTTAGGCCATTTTCCGGACAACTATCTTTTTTCAGGTTCTCTTACTGATTTAATCTTTTAGTCAATATATTTGTAGCCCTAACGGCCAGTCTGGCTATAATACAAAATATTGATTTAAAATCGCTTAGTAGATGTCATCTATCATTATTACTTCAATAGTTGCGTTCTCTGTGGTAATCTTGCTATTGGTTCTGATTCTGCTCTATGCACAATCAAAGCTGGTGCAGTCGGGAGACGTTAAAATCATCATCAACGGAGATGAGAAGAATCCCGTAATTGCTTCGGCAGGTTCTACCCTCTTGAACACACTATCGGGTCAGAAGATTTTCCTCCCATCCGCATGTGGTGGTGGAGGAACTTGCGCCATGTGCAAGTGTACAGTGAAAGAAGGAGGAGGAGATGTGTTGCCTACAGAAGTAGGCCACTTGAGCAGATCCGAACAAAAAGAAGGTGTTAGACTTTCTTGCCAGGTAAAAGTGAAGCAGGATATGCGCATTGAAATACCGGAAGAAATCTTCGGTATTAAGAAATGGGAATGCGAAGTAGTTTCTAACTACAATGTGGCATCTTTCATTAAAGAATTTGTGGTGAAGCTTCCTGAAGGAGAACACCTTGAGTTCGAAGCGGGAGGTTATATTCAGGTAGACGTGCCGCCAATTACCTGCGACTTTAAGGATATTGACATAAAACCTCATCCGGAAGACCCTGCCGGCCCGGACAAGTTTAAGGGCGACTGGGATAAGTTTAACCTGTGGGATCTGAAAATGGTGAATAAAGAACCCGTGTTCAGAGCTTACTCTATGGCCAACCACCCGGCTGAAGGAAACATCATTATGCTGAACATCCGTATTGCTACCCCACCGTGGGACAGAGCAAACAACAAATGGATGGATGTGAATCCGGGTATCTGCTCTTCTTATGTATTTACCAGAAAGCCTGGCGACAAAGTAACCATTTCAGGACCTTACGGAGAGTTCTTTATTAAGCCTACCGATGCAGAGATGCTCTACATTGGTGGTGGTGCCGGCATGGCTCCAATGCGATCTCACCTCTTCCACCTCTTCCACACCCTAAAAACCGGAAGAAAAGTAACCTACTGGTACGGTGGTAGATCTAAGAGAGAGCTTTTCTACCTGGAAGATTTCAGGAAAATAGAAAGAGAGTTCCCTAACTTCCAGTTCTTTGTGGTGCTTTCTGAGCCTCTTCCTGAAGACAACTGGAAAGTGAAGAAAGATATTCACGATAAAGAAGGAGACGGTTTCCTCGGCTTTGTTCACCAGGCGGTTATAGACCAGTATTTGAGCAAGCACGATGCCCCTGAAGAAATAGAATTCTACTTCTGCGGACCTCCAATGATGAACGCAGCGGTTCTCAAAATGTGTGACGACTGGGGTGTGCCTGATGAAAACGTTTCTTTTGACGACTTCGGAGGTTAATTAAACCCAACAGAATATTGAAAGCCATCTGTGAAAGCAGATGGCTTTTTTGTTATTCATTTTTCCACAACACAAGTTTACCTACCACACAGATACTAGCCAGTTACAAACAATGGGCAGATCCTTCGACATCGCTCAGAATGAAAACAATCAGACTTAGACATCCACATGGGCAGACAAGATGCATGGCAAGCCTGATCTTATCGAACTTCTCACCACAAACTGATACTCAGAACAAATAAAAGGAGAGCGAAGTAATACAACCCTACGAAGATCTTCACCCAGAGAGCTTTCTCTCTTAGCCCCTCAACCTCATTCTCCAAAAGCCTGTACCTCATAAACCAAGGGCCAAATACTTCCAAAAAGTGTCCAGAGGTAAAATCATCAACTCCCTTTATTTCCCCTCCCTTGAGTAAATAGTATATATGCAATACAATCTTTACTATCATAAACAAGAATGCCAGAAACAGGGATACAAAAGGGAAAAGCATACTATAAAGGGTCGACTATTCTTAGCTTCATCTAATTAATGTAGTCATTTTGTATATTCAACACTGAACCTTAATACTATGACACTGAAACGCAGAAACTTTTTGAAAAAAGCCGGTGGTTTTGCAGCCGGTCTGGCATTAGCGCCCTATGCCTGCGCTACCGAGAAAGAAGCTGAAGTAACCGCAAGCAATGCTTTTGGTATTCAGTTGTATACCTTACGCGAAGATTTTCCCAAAGACCCCAGAGGAGTATTAGCTCAGTTGGCCTCTTTTGGCTATAAGCAAATAGAAAGCTACGAGGGACCTCAAGGCATGTTTTGGGGCATGACCAATAAAGAGTTTAAAGCCTACATGGACGAGCTGGGTATGGAAATAGTGGCCAGCCATTGCGACATTGACAAAGACTTTGAACGCAAAGCGGCCGAAGCGGGAGAAATTGGCATGAAGTACCTCATTTGCCCCTGGCGAAGTATGCAAACACTCGATGAATATAAAAGTGCTACTGAAGATTTTAACCGGAAAGGGGAAATATGCCGAGCCAATGGTCTGCGTTTTGCCTACCACAACCATGCCTACAGTTTTACCCAGTTAGACGGGGTGTATCCTCAAGACATTTTTATGAAAGACTCTGACACCAATCTGGTAGACTTTGAAATGGACATATACTGGGTGGTAACGGCCAATGAAGATCCCATAGAGTGGATGAAAAAATACCCCAACCGATTTAAGCTTTCGCATGTGAAAGACCGGGAGAAAAATGCAACCACCCACGATGCCAGCTGCACTTTGGGTACTGGCAGCATCGACTACCCAACCATTCTGAAAGCCGCCAGGCAATATGGAATGGAACACCTCATAGTTGAACAGGAGAAATACGATGGCACTACACCCCTGCAAAGCGCAAAAGACAATGCCGATTATCTGAGCAAATTGGTTAAAGGCTAAGTCTAACCGAAGGTTGATGGAATGATCCATTTAATCCTTCATTCCAATTAGAGCGAGAAACTCTTTTTAGAATGAAGGATTTATTTTTCAGTTACCAATCGGCACATGCAGTACGAAATAGGAGCTTGCTTAGCGCACCACCAGAATTTTTTTGCGTACTACCTTGCCCTTGGCATCTCGAATGCTCAGTAAATATATGCCCTCCTGAAAACGAGAAACATTGATTTGCGACTCCTTTGCCTGTACCTCTTTCGTAGGCAATACGGTATTCCCTGCCAAATCGAACATTGACATCTGAAATGGAAAGGCTTGCGAGGCCATTTTAATGGTAATCACATCCGATACGGGATTGGGATAAGCGCCTTCCAGAATTTCAGGATCAACCTCCAGGCCGGTAATTACTTCAACGGTTACCGTAAAAGCTTTTTCTACCGCTTGTCCGGAAGCATCGGCCGAGCGAACCCGAATGGAGTAAGAAGACTGCGAATCGAAATCGAAGGAGGCCGTGGTGAGCAGGCTGTTTTCTGCTATGGAAAAGCTGGCGTTATCGGTGTCGCCATCGCCCGCCACTAGCGAATAGGTATGGGTGTCTTCAGCGTCTTCATCGGTTGTTGAAAAGGTTCCTACCTCAGTGCCCGCATCTTGTTGCTCCTGAACGGTCGCATTACTAAGTGCAATATCTGTAGGTGCATCGTTGGCATTGATAATGGCAATTGTGAGTTGCTGATCAAAGGTTGCCCCTTCGCTATCTTCCGCTCTCACTAAAATCGAGTACTCGTTTTTTGCCTCAAAGTTGAAAAGATCAGCAGTTTTAATTACTCCTCCCTCAATGGTAAACGAAGCATTATCCGTATCGCCTTGTCCGGAAACCAGGCTAAAGGTGTGCGTATCATTCGCGTCATCGTCCGTAGCCGATAAGCTACCCACGGTTGCTCCCGCATCCAGATTCTCAGCCACCTCATCCTCGCTCAGCTCAATACCTGTTGGCGCATCGTTGATGTCATTGACCGTTACAATAAAACTCTTTTCAAAAGAAGCGTTATTAGAGTCGGTTGCTTTTATGACTACAGTATAACGGCTCTTTTCTTCATAATTGAGTACCTCTTGCGCCAGCAGTTTATTGCCATCAATGGCAAACTTATCGTTGTCTTCAGCTCCTTCTATAAGCACCAGCTCATGGGTATCTTCCGAATCCGGGTCTGTTACTGCAAGCAGGCCAATCTCTGCTCCGCTTTCGTTGTTTTCGTCCAGACTGGCCGCACTGAGCGAAATATCTGTGGGATCATCGTTCGGATCCAGACTTACCCGTTCTACGGCCCCCGAGTAGAAAGCTATTCCTACCTGATTCCCCGGATCGGTTACCATATCACGATAGGCAATAATGGCCAGCGATCCATCGGCACTCATGTAAGACCATTGCGACTGCTCCCCTCCACCCTGGCCTCCGCCACTTGGCTCCGAGCCCATCATTTGTTTCCCGTTCTGATAAAAGACCTGGACATTGCGATCCAGCTTGGCCACCAGTTCATCGTTGGCAAAAAAGTGAGTTTCAGCTCCTTGCCTCAAAAAGGCAATGTATTCGCCTGTTTCAGCATCCATCATGTCTCCGCCAAAATTCACCACATACCGATCGTTATCAGAAAGCTCTGCTTCGAGCGAACCTGTATCGTTAATCCAAACGGTTTCTCCTGTAGCCACATCTACACGCGCCTGGTCGAACGATTTGGTGCCGGTAATTATAAAGGAACCATCCGATGAAAATTTAAGCCCATTTACAAAAGGCCAACCACCAATAAATGCCTTCCAGATGAGTTGTCCATCGGCCACCCTCACCTTTCTCAGGTGGTTATCTCCAGAACCCACATAGAGGTACTCATCGGCCTCATCGAAAGCCAGAAAGCGTATTTGACCCCAGTTGTCTCCCTGATCGGGTGCATTAGGCACCTGCCTGATAATGTCACCGGTATTGGCATCAAAAAGTGTAACCACTCCGGTTGGTACCGTTCCCACAGCTACCAGAGAGGCATCGTTACTGAGAACCGCCTCAAGACCTTCTATAGCCCTGGCAGAAGAATTAAGCTGAGTAAATTCTTTCTTCCAAAGCAGAGAGCCATCTTCTCCGTTGAGCACTCCAACACCGTAAGTTCCACCATTTGGAACAAGTTGATAGACTACTTTAGAACCATCAGGGCTCATATCGCCTCCCCAGCATTCGTATCCGGGCTGATACTCCCATAGTTTTTGTCCATCAAAATTGTATTTGTAAATGGTGGACTGAACCCTGTAGACGTTTTTCTCTGTATCGGAATTTCCGAACCAATTTTCCTGGCCAGGAATAAACACGACTGTTCTTTCTTGCTCTGAAACCGCCCCTCTCCAAAAACCGGTGGGGGTTACAATGGCTTGTGTAAGACTGAATTCCACCTGATACTCATAGTCTAGAGGAGCCCAATCAATCTCAATTTTTGTCGGGTCGTCAAAAGAGGCTACTTTAACTGTTTTATTAGGGAAATTTACATTGGGCATATCCTGCACATTTCCACTCAAAACCAAAAACCAGTCAGATCGGTCGGCAGCCTCAAACTCAAAGCTAAGGAGTCCTTCTCCGGCAGGCCGGGTTTCTACACTGTACTCCTGGCTTTTAATAGTTTTAACCTTCAGGTTGGCTTGCGGCATATAGCCTCCGGCTATTCGAATGGTACCGGCAATAGTCATATTATCACCATCCGTTAGTGCTGGCTCTGTTCGGCCACCATCGTTTATTATGGTAAAAGATTCTCTCAAGGCAAATTGCTCTCCTGCCTTTTCAAACCTGAATTCACCCACATGCTCAGAAGTACCCTGAGGTAACTGAAGACCATCGCCAAAATAGCAATTGGACCATACAGAAACTACGGTAGACTCACCAGGTTCCAGATTTATAAAGCCTCCATTAGGAAAAGTGGCACAGCCGGGAAAATTTTGTGGCTGATCATCGGCCCTAAAGTCAAAAGCAATATTGGTTACTGCATCGTTTCCATTGTTGGTTATTTGAACTCTAAGTTTTGGTTGCCCATCGAGCGACCAACGAATGGTACGCTGGGTCAAAAACTCGAATTCCAGATTTTGTGCCCAAGCCGGGGTGTTATTGGCAAATGTATGCAGCGGCAAAAGGAGGACAAGCAGTATAAGGCAAAAAAATTCCCTGCATGAAAAATGAAGTGATTTCATGGTCGTGTCGTTTGGTCAATAAAATTTAACAATTATTGCTCACTTTAGGAGCACAGTACTCTGATAGGCCTCTGTGTTGTACATCAATCATACGAACAAGCTAAAAATTACCCTACTTTTTCCCGTTGGCAGGCCTTAAAGCTATCGCTCGAAAACCGGCAAATTCATACCTAAAAGGGACAAAACAAGAATTAAATATTTTCCTTAGGCTTATTGCCAGAAATACAGAACTTAGAAATATGAACTGGGGATTTATTGGTTTTGGAAGAATTGCCCGCAAGTTTTTAGAGAGTCTTTTTGCTGTTGAAGGCGAAGTACCTTATGCCTTTGCATCGCGTTCGAATGCACAGACTTTGCAGCAGGAGTTTCCTCATGTAAAGGTTTATGACAGCTATGAGGCTCTGCTACAAGACCCAAAAGTGGATGTGGTTTATATAAGCACCACCCACAATTTTCATTGTGAAAACACCATTGCGGCTCTTAAAGCCGGCAAGCATGTGCTTTGCGAAAAACCCATGGGGGTTAACAGCCATGAAATAAGAAAAATGACGGAGGTGGCCGAAGCATCGGGCAAGTTTCTAATGGAGGCCATGTGGACACGCTTTTTACCGGCCTATAATGAAGCCTTGAGAAGAGCAAAAGCAGGCGCTATTGGGCCGCTCAATTACCTCACAGCCAGTTTTGGCTTTAGGTCTGAAGATAAACTTACCGCACACGGTCGTTTATTGAATCCTGAGCTGGCCGGAGGGGCCTTTTTCGATGTGGGAGTGTATCCTTTAACTATGGCTGCCGATCTTTTTGGCTGGCACCCTGAGCAGATTCAGGTAACGGCCCGGGTTGGCCATACAGGAGTTGATGAAAGTGTACAGGTACAACTTTCTTACCCAGAGGGAGCCCTGGCTCAGCTTTTTGCCAGTGTAACCACAGGCACAAACAAAGAGGCCTGCATATACGGACAAGACGGATTTATACGCCTGCCTCTCTTTTGGAAAGCACAAAGTTTTGAGATAGTAAAAGGCGATGTGATAGAAAAAGTAGAGTTGCCTTTTTTAAGTACCGGTTATGCCCATGAAATTATAGAAGTGAGAGACTGTATAAGACGTGGCGACAGGCAGTCGGCCAGGGTTTCGCTGAATGAAAGCCTGAAAAGTGCGCAACTGGTAGAAAAAATTCGTGGTCATATTTTCAAAGAAGTATAAAATGCCAAAAGGATTCTTAATCGATCAGGACGGGGTTATTTATGTGGAAAACAAAATGATTCCCGGAGCTGACAAATTCATTAAAACACTGCAAAAGGAAGGCATTCCCTTCACTTTTATGACAAACAACAGCCAGCGTACTCCGTTGGATGCGGTGCGTAAACTATCTAAAATGGGCATTTATGTAGAGCCTGAAAATGTGTATACATCAGCCATGGCAACGGCTCATTTCATGGGGCAGCAGTTTCCCAAAGGCACGGCCTATGTACTGGGAGAAGGGGGTTTAATTTCCAGTCTACATGAGCATGGCTTTACACTGGTGCAGAACGACCCGGACTTTGTGGTGGTAGGCGAAGGCATCAACTTTACGCTTGAGATGGTGAGAAAGGCTATTGACTTTATTCTGGATGGAGCCAAACTTATTGCAACTAATCTGGATCCGTCTCCCCGCAAGCCGGGCTGGAATAATCTGGGCATTGCGGGTATTGTAGCTATGATAGAAGCCGCCACCGGTAAAACGGCTTTCTCTGTAGGCAAACCCAGCCCTGTAATGATGCGCCAGGCCAGAAAACACATTGGGCTGGCTACGGAAGAAGTAACAGTGATTGGCGACACCTTGGCCACAGATATTCAGGGAGGTGTTCAAGTGGGCTATAATACAATACTTACCCTTAGTGGTATGTCCAAAATAGACGATCTCAACGACTATCCTTTTAAACCTGATTTAGTGATTGATTCCATTGCCGACCTAAAGTTGCCCCTTCCCTGGTGGTAGACTTTGAAAATGAGCAAGCGCATGCCTTATGGAAGAATTATCGTATAACGGAAACAGCATAGTAGTGGACTGCAAACGGGGAGCTGCACTTATGCAGTGGACCTGCCGCAAGGGGCAAAACCTCCTGCCCCTAATTCACCACAATAAAACCTATCTGTTCGAAGGTTCCTGGCTATTTCCCTTTCCCAACAGGGTCAGCGGAGGCCGCTACCAGTTTCAGGGGAGCAGGTATGAACTAGCCACCAACGATCTGGATGGGTTACCAAATGCATTGCACGGGCTAGTGCATGACCAGGCCTTTAAGATAGCCCGAAAAGAAGATAACTGTCTGGAACTGGCCTATTCCTACGAAGGTGACCAACCGGGTTTCCCTTTTCCCTACGAACTCCGGCTCTGCTACCAACTAAAGGGCGAGGCCGAGCTGATACTGAGCATTGAAGTGGTAAATCTGGGAGAAGCAGATATGCCCTGTGGACTGGGCTGGCATCCTTATTTCAACCTGAGTATGACACCATCTGCCCGTCTCAAACTCCCTCCTGTGACGCACATGGAGGTTGATGAGCTCATGTTGCCCACAGGTAAGGAAAGGCCTTTTAACGACTTTAAAAATTTTGAATGGCTCCATGGGCATCGCTTCGACACCTGCTTTCGGCTTCTAAAAATGGAAGAGAAAAACAGTGTGTTCCTCAGCTTCCCCAATCAGGGTACCCTGGAGCTCTGGCAAGACTTTAACTTTCCTTTTCTGCAGGTTTATAAAACGCGCGAAGATGCCATTGCCTTAGAACCCATGACTTGTGCCATAGATGCACTCAATAACGGCATTGGCCTGAAAGTACTGAGCCCCCGGCAAAGCTGGAGGCTCCAAATGGGGCTTAGGTTTTTCTAAGGTTCCTATTCGTGCAAGACCATTAGAGGAAGCGGTATATCTAACACCATTTTTTTGGTGTGACTGCCGTGGCGTAGTCGCTCAAAGAAACCATGATGACGGGCAATCATTACCAACAGGTGTATGTTGAGCTCTTTGGCCGTTTGTTGCAGTCCTTCCTCCACATCTTCATACTTTCTAAAATGAAAACTATGGTTGGTATGCTTCACATATTTTTCCATTCGTCTGGCAATATCTATCTGGTCTTTCTTATCAACTTCACCGGTATCGATATGAATAACATGAATTTGAGCATAGAAAGCTTTAGCCAAATCGACTACTACATGAATAAGATCGGGGTTTGGAACAGATAAGAAGTCTCCGGCCAAACCAATGTGAGTCATTCGCGTAATGTCGGCATCTTCCGGCAGAGCGATTACAGGCACAGGCACGTGTTTCATTACATGGTAGGCATTGCTACCAATTAGTGCTCTGGCAAAGCCGGTAGCACCATGGGTGCCCATAACTACCATGGCCACCTGCCCTTCATCATTAATTTCATTGATGCCTTCGTGCAGAGGGCCATAGAGTATATGTATTTTGTGTTTGAGCTTTTCCAACTGCGGAAAGTCTTCAACCAACTTATTCATATCGGCCTGGGCTCTTTCCTGCAGCTCATCTAAACCGTATTCTACACCTGCCACGGGAGCTCCCTCTGCAAAGCCAAGAGGCATGACTACCGAGTGAAACAACACCAACTCAAAGTTGGCCCGCTCGGCAATCTTAATGGCATTGGCCAACGCATTTCTGGCACAGGCAGAAAAATCTATGGGTACAACAATCTTTTTCATAACAACCTCCTTTTTTAAGTGTACTTCAATCTACTTTCAATTCCTTTCTTATTGGCTGATCTAAATCATCAAAAAAAATGATTTGTGTTTTCCCTGTCGGGCTTCAACGCCTGCAATAATTCTATTTCTGACAGCGGATTTCTCAATTTGAAAAGGCTTTGAGATACAAGCTGCCCCTTCAGCCACATACACATGGTCTGTTGTTTTGGTTGAATTTTTGAAACCAATAAGGTGTGCAAGGCGCACACACTATGTTCAACTAAAACTTTTGAAACTATGCTTACATGGGCCATTATATTCTTTATTGTAGCCATCATAGCAGGTTTGTTTGGTTTCAGAGGTGTGGCTACAGCCTCTTCTAAAATTGCCAAATTCCTGTTCTTCATATTCGTAGTCCTTTTTGTGATATCGCTGTTTTTACAGCTACTGGGCTACTAACCCTCAGGGGTTTAAACGAAAGAGGCTGTCTCGTTACCACGAGTCAGCCTCTTTTTTATGCTTAGGGGTAATTTTAGCCATTGCCTGATTTAAAGAAGTCTTCAATATTATTGAACGTACTTTCCACCCACTTTTTGGTGTCGTTCCAGGTCTCTTCTGTGGCATTGGCCACGTCTTCTTTGGCTCTTTCCAAAGCAGACTTACGGTCGAGCAATTCATCTTTCTTTTCTCTTAGATTTTCGGCCACATCTTCCGAAGCATCTTTTAAGTCTGCGTTTACTTCTTCCAGGGCGTTACCCACATCGGCCAGAGCTTCATCTATCTTTGCTTGAATCTCGGCCTTTTCTTTCTCCCATTCAGATTTTGATGAGTTGCCGCAGGCCACAATACCCATAGTGACCAAGGCAATTGATAAAATAGTTACGGTTAATCGTTTCATGTTTATTTTCTTTTTGGTTTAAATGATGTTTGCTAAAGTTTCAAAGGTCGTACCACTCTGGCTGTTCAGGCTTGGAGCTCCTTAAGGTGGCCGTTTAGTTTTTCGCCTCCCTTAATACCAAAGTCGAGCGTACGAATAGGGAATGGAATGGTAATATCGTTGGCATCGAAGGCTTTTTTAATTTCCATTACTGCGCTGCTCCTGGCCTGCAGGTAGTTGGGGTCTTGTGGAGAGTAGTTGATCCAGAACATTACCCTAAAGTTGATGGAGGAGTCGCCAAACTCTTCGAAAACCACGTTTACGTCTTTTTCTGAAGTGAGGTATTCATTTTTGAGAACGGCTTCTCTGGCTATTTCTTTAACTCGCTCCAGGTTATCGCCATAAGAAACTCCAACGGAAAGGTCTACCCTGCGCCTATAAGTTTTGGTATAGTTGGTGAGCGCATTCTGAAAAACCAGTCGGTTAGGAATTATGACGTGTAAGCCCTGAAATGTCTCTATAACGGTAGCTCTTAACTGTATGTCTTTGACAAAGCCCATATAGCCGTTAGTTTCTATAATATCGCCCACACTCAGCGGCTTTTTAAAGGCCATAATTATTCCTGAAATAAAATTGGCCGAAATGTCTTGAAAGGCGAATCCAATAGCCAAACCGGCAATACCTGCACCGGCTAGTAAGGAGGTAACTGCCTTGCTCAAATGCAACAGGTTAAGGGCTATAACCAACCCAGAGCCAATGACCAGAATGGAAATAATGGTAGAAAGAAGACCAATTATGGCAGGCTGTTCAATAAATCGGGCCATAACTTTTCGGGCTCCATACCTCACCATTTTAGAAAGAAAATAAAAGAGAACAAGCACTAAAATGGCCACCACAAAATTGGGCAGCATATTGGTAAGTAGTTCGAGCCATCCTTCTACCTTCTCTATTACTATGTTGATTGCTTTTGATATGTTAAAATCCACAGTGTTTTATTTTTTGGTTATTAATGCTTTCATCTCACGAAAGAGCTCTTGTCTGTCGCAATCGAGCTTACGCTCCAACCTTCGGAGCAGCTCATTCTCTTCCCCATCTTCCCAATGCAAATCGCGTTCGCTCAGCTGGCCGTAGCGACTTCTGAGCCGTGGGGCTATTTGTGACCAGTTACTTTCGAGAAATCGTTTCATTGGTATTCTAATTCGCCATAAGGCTCAAAAAATCCATACCAATCCCGAAATATGCGTTTTGGTGTTCTCTGTGAGGTTGAAGGCCTTTGCTGTGTAGAATATTGGCGTGAGCAAGTGTGGAATATTATCCACAAAAAACCCTTCGGAACAAATGCTCCGAAGGGCTCGGTCTACTTATTAACCTCACTAATACAAAAGGTTGACTCAAAAATTATTTCTTTGAAAAGGCGGTAAACATCCAGTGATTTTTCTCCGTTTTCTTCACCATAGCGTTCATCATATCTACAGTTCCGCTATCACCTTTATCGAGTCCGACATTAATCACATTGAACATGTGTTCCAGCAAAATCTCATAGTCTTTCAGAATTTCGGAAACCATTTCCATGGCTGTAAGGTCTGAGCTGGACTCTTTAATTTCCGATTCGTCCAGATATTCTTTCATAGTACTATAGGGTGTTTGACCAAACACTCTTATACGCTCTGCGATGTCGTCTATGGCCACTTTGGCATCGTTATACTGATCTTCGAACTTTTCATGGATGTCGAAAAAATCGGCTCCTTTTACATTCCAGTGAAAGTTTCTCAGCTTTTGATAATGTACACTGTAATTGGCCAATAATTTATTGAGGGCTTCAACAATTTCGGCTGTTTCCAATTTCGTATAGCCCAATCGTGAATAGGCTCTTTTCTTAGTTTCTGAATGTATTTTAGTTGCTACTCCGTTATCCATATATTTTTTTCGTTTGTTTCTGCCCTAAGTGTTGCCAATACCATTCCAGTATGCCCTGGCGCCCCAAAAGAGGGGTATAGCAGAAACTTTCGGGAAGGGAGTTCCTCAATATTGTGGAATTGCCGCTACGAACTAAAGAGCGATGGATATGGTAAAACGGGTACCCTGGTCTTCTTCGCTCGTTACTTTTATCTCGCCAAGGTGGCTTTGTACAATGTTCTGAACGCTGGTGAGCCCCAGCCCCATGCCTCCTTTTTTGGCCGTGAAAAATGGGTCGAAGAGTTTCTTCTGGTTTTCTTTAGAAATGCCCTTACCGTTGTCTTCTATGTGAATAAGAATGTGCTGTTGTTGTTGCAGAGTGCTCACCCGCAAAACACCTTCGCCTGCTTTCATGGCTTCTATGGCATTAATCATAAGGTTTACCAACGCCATTTTCATTTGGTCTTTGTCAAGCGCTACTGCCGGCAACCCCTCATGAAGTTGCAGCTCCAGTTTCATCTGTTGCAGGTTAATGCGGTCTTCAACCATCTGCACAGCGGCTTTTACTACTTCATTGACTTGACTGTTTTCCAAGCTAAGGGCTTTGGGTTTGGAAGACTCGAGCAGCCCTGAAATGAGTTCTTCTATGCGCCTGGCATTCCTACCTATGATGTTGAAGTAAAGTTCTGCATCTTCCAGGTGTTCGGGCACTTCGTCTTTGAGTTGCTCAAGAGCCAAGCTCAGATTGGTTAGCGGATTGCGTACCTCGTGGGCAATGCTGCGGGCAATTTTACCGGTCATGGAAAGCTTCTCTGCCAGTAACAATTCGGCTTCGGCTTGCTTGCGCTTGCTGATGTCTTTAATGACTCCCTGATAGAGCCCTACCTGAGCCTGGCTTTTCTCTAGAGCTACCAGGTTGATAAGACAAACCACAGTTTGTCCGTTGGCCATACGCATTTCGGCCTCAAACTCTTCTACCTTGTTGTTTTTATACAACTGTTTATTGAAGTGCCAGAAGGTTTCCTCATCAGAAAACAGCTCGGAAAGGCTCAGAAAACGTATCTCTTTTTGGTCGTAACCAAACAGTTGAAGCATGGATGCATTGGACTCCAGAATAAGATATTCGTTGTTCATGAGAAAAATAGAGTCCATGCTCTCCTCAAAGAGTTGCCTATACTTGGCCTCGGATTGGCCTAGCTCCAGGGCATGCTGTTTCTCTTCCGATACATCTACAAAACTAATGGTAAGCCCATCGGCAAACCGTGTGGCATGAATGGAATACCAAAGGGACTCCTGCCCTCTTCGAAATTGCACTTCGCGTTTAAGTCTTTCACCTGTTTCTACCACCTCTTTGAGGGAGTCGAAAAGAGCGTTGGTCACTTGCCCGGGAAAGCTCTCTAAAAAACCTGCTCCTTCAATATCCTCTGCCGAACGCCCCAGTATGTTCAGGCCCTCCGCATTAATAAGTTGTACCTGAAAGTCTTCAATACCCCCTTTGGTGTTGCGTACGGCCTTAAGAGCCACAATGCCATGGGGAGTAGTGTTTAAAATACTCTTCAGTAGTTTTTCGCCTTCTGTGAGTGTCATGAGAGGTTATATGCTTTTAGCTTGTTGTAGAGTGTTTTTCGGTCTACCTGCAAGACTTCTGCCGTCTTACTTTTATTGTTATTGGTTCGCTTCAGGGCGTTGATAATGGCCGTTTTTTCAGCGGCTTCGGTTACTGCCTTTAGGCTTGGAGGGGCTTCTCCATCTATGAGTATTTCAAAGTCGGGCTGATCATCTTCTACCGGAAAGATTATTTCTTCGGGCAAGTGTTCTTTGCTCAAAGCAGGCCCATCGCACAACAGAACAGCTCTTTTAATTACGTTTTTGAGCTCTCGCAAATTACCATGCCAAGTGTAGTTTTCTAGTATTTTGAGTGCTCTCTTGTCTATAGATTCCACGTTTTTTCGCAACTGTTCATTGGCCAGTTTAAGAAAATGTAAGGCAAACACTTCTATATCTTCCTTGCGCTCTCGCAAGGGCGAAAGCTCAATTTTGAATTCGTTTAAACGGTGATAAATATCTTCTCTGAATTCGCCTTTTCGAACGGCTGTTTTCAAGTCTTCATTGGTGGCCACTATAATGCGAACATCTACTTTGCGTTCTTGGCTGCCTCCCAGGGGTTTTACCTTTCGCTCTTGCAATACGCGCAGCAGCTTTATCTGATTCTCGTAGCTCAGATTACCAATTTCATCTAAGAAAAGTGTGCCTTCATTGGCCAACTCAAAACAGCCTTTCTTGTCGCGCAGGGCCCCGGTAAAAGCCCCCTTTACATGTCCAAACAATTCACTCCCGGCCAGGTCTTTGGGCAGAGCTCCACAGTCTACTGCAATAAACGGTGCTCCAGAACGAGCACTCTTTTGGTGAATGGCGCGCGCAACATACTCCTTTCCGGTACCCGTTTCTCCCAAGATAATCACCGACATATCGGTAGGGGCAATAAGTTCAATATGCTTATTCACCTTCTGAGCTGAAAGACTTTTGCCAGAGATAAAGTCTGTTTTGCTTGCCTCCGGCCTCGAGGGCTTTTTGGGTACAGGCGCTGCCTGCTTATGCTCTGTTTCCAGCGCATTGATAATGGTAAGCATTATTTCATCGGGATAGAGCGGCTTGGTTACATATTCAAAAGCTCCTTTTTTGAGTGCCTCCACGGCTATGCGCACATCACTGTAGCCGGTAATGATGATCACTTTGGCAGCTGGCCTTATAATCTTAATCTTCTCCAGCATTTCAAGACCATTGTAATCGGGCAGTTTAAAATCGCAAAGAATTAAATCTACCTCCTGCTTCTTTAGCCATTTTTCGGCTTCTTTTCCGCTCAGCGCTTCATGGGTTTCGAAACCCTTTTTGGTCAGATATTTTCTCAAAAGGAGACATATTTCTCTGTCATCATCTATTATGAGTATCTTCTTCATAAACGTATCTGGCTTACTGCTTCTAAAATTTCTTTTTTATTGAAGGGCTTGTTCACAAAAGCGTTCACCTCAAAAGCTTTTGCCCGTTCTCTTTCTTGCAATCCATCATAGGCACTAATAATAATTATGCCTGAAACCTCAGGCTGTTGCCTGATTTCCGGAATAAGATCAAAGCCACTGCCATCAGACAGGTTCAGGTCAAGAAAATACAGGTCGTATTTTTTTTGTTTCAGCTTTATTCGCCCCTCAGCCACACTGGTGCAAAATTCTGTATGATAGCCTGCCTTTTGAAGCAACCGGGAGAGCATCAGGCCTATATCTTCCTCATCGTCAACAATTAAAACATGTGCTTTAGCTTCCATTCTATTGAGTGTCTTACACAACGATTTTGTAGAAAAAATTACACACCTCAGCTTAATAAATAGCCCTGAGCATATTTTGTTCGAAGCGGCACGAACTTTTCTCCTTAAATGACCAAAAAAAGAATTGATATGATGATTAGAAGTAGAAACAAATGGATTGGAAGCCTGCTGGGAGTAACGGCTCTTATTGCCCTGAGCTCCTGCTCAGCCCAAAAAGACCTTATTGCTACCCAGGCAAGTAACATTGATAGTCTACAAACCAGCATGCAACAGTTGGTAGCCGAGCGCGACAAACTGCTGCAATACAATGAAGAATTGCTGAAAGAGAACGATCGAATGCAAGAGCAAATAGCAGTGTTGAGAGCGAATATTGAGGCTCAAGACGAGCTATTGGAAGATAAAACGGATAAAGCCGAGCTTGTTGAAGAGTGGCAGCAGGAAACTGAAGCCATTGTAGCTACTTTTGAAGACTATGGTATTGATGTGATGGTAGAAGAAGGTATGATTCGGCTTTCGGTAGATGAAGGGCTATTATTTGAGTCGGGCAGTGCCAAAATCAACAATAGAGGCCAAATGCTGGTTGATAGAATAGCAGAAGGTATTATGCAAATGCGCCATGCGGAGATTATAGTGGAAGGTCATACGGACAGCGACCCACTCATTGGTCCCGAAAACAATTGGGATCTTTCGGTAGAGCGCTCCATGGCAGTTGTAGAGCGTATGATCCGTGAACATGATGTTTCGGCCCAAAAGCTAATGGTTGCGGGTAAAAGCAAGTTCGACCCGGTGGCAAAAAATACCTCAGAAGCTATGAAGGCCCTGAACAGACGAGTTGAATTCATCATTGTTCCCAATGTTGAAACTCTACTGCAAGAGGTGGAATAGATTGAAACATCCATTAAAAATAGATATTTCCCAAAGCCCGAAATTCGGGCTTTGGGATTTGCTGAATCAAAAAATATTCTAAATGAATTTTATCCTGAGCCAAGCATGAAAGTATTACTGACGGGTGCTAACGGATATATAGGCAAACGCTTGCTTTACCTCTTACTGGAAAGAGATTTAGAGGTGGTGTGCTGTGTGCGCGATGCCGGCCGATTCAACCATGCTTTGGTCAATCATCCTCAACTAACCATAATAGAGGCTGATTTTCTAAAACCTGACACGCTCAATCACATCCCTCAAGACATTGATGCAGCATATTACCTGATGCACGCCATGTCTGTTTCCGGCAATGGTTTTGAAGACAGAGAAAAGCAAATGGCACAGAACTTTTTAGCCATTGCCACCCAGCGAAGCTTTGAACAAGTCATTTACCTGGGTGGAATTGCCAACGACAACGAACTATCGCCTCACCTGAGATCGAGGCTTAACACAGAAAAAATACTAAGTCGGGGGCCCTATAACTTCACTGCTTTGAGAGCCGGTATAATCGTGGGGTCGGGCAGTGGATCATTCGAAATAATCAGGGATCTGGTAGAAAAACTACCTCTAATGATTGCTCCTCGGTGGCTCAAAACCAAATCGCAACCTATTGCGGTGAACAATATTCTTGAAATACTCGACAAAACCTTACTCAACAAGGCCCTTTACAATAAGACCTTCGACATAGCCGGGCCTGAAGTAATGAGCTACAAGGAAATGCTGCTTCGCTTTGCCCGGGTAAGAGGCCTCAGGCGATTGATAGTGTCCGTGCCGGTACTAACCCCTCGACTGAGCTCCTACTGGCTATATTTTGTAACCTCAACCTCTTACGGACTGGCGCGACACCTGGTAGAGAGCATGAAAACTGAAGTAATTGCTAAACCCAACACACTAACCAAGCAGCTAGACATTGAACTAATTACTTATGAAGAAGCCGTTAGAAGAGCATTTTCGCGCATAAAGCAAAACCAATTGATATCGAGTTGGAAAGACGCTATGTCTAGTGAAACCATTAACAAGAGGTTCGAAGATCTGGTTGAAGTTCCTTCTTTCGGGTGCTTTAAAGATCACCGTCAAAGACCTGTTACTCATGAAGCTGCTGTGCTTAATAACCTATGGTCCATAGGGGGAGAAAGAGGATGGTACTATGGCAACTGGCTTTGGAAGTTGCGAGGACTTATAGATAAAATGGTGGGCGGTGTAGGGCTTAGAAGAGGTCGTACCCACCCCACTGCGATCAACTCGGGCGACTCGCTCGATTTTTGGCGGGTAATTGTAGCCGATAAAACCAATAAACGGCTCTTGCTTTTTGCCGAAATGAAACTACCTGGCGATGCCTGGCTGGAATTCAAAATAGATAAACACAATGTTCTCCATCAAACCGCTACTTTCAGGCCTAAGGGCATTTGGGGCAGGCTGTATTGGCTGGCCGTATGGCCCTTTCATGGCTTTGTATTCAATGGCATGATCAGTGGTATAGCTCAAACGAAATCTGTGGATCCCAAAATCTAATGGCAATAAAGTGATTGAAAATACTCTTTAGAAGCTTGCTACGGAGTAGCCGCCAAAAAACGCAGACTAAGCCTTGAAGTGTAATGAATTAAATATAATTAAAAACGACTGTTATGAAACCTATAGAGACCTTTGGTTATAAGAAAACCATACCCGAAGAAATTTACTTTCCTGCATTGAAGACGCTTTCTTTTTACCCGGAGCTAAAAAATGTTCGCATCATTTTTCGCTTTAATAAGCCCAATGGCCGAACGGTAATGAGCGCCCGGCCGGTAATTAAAAGTTTGTTTGGTGTGCTGGTGGAACGAGCTTATTACGTGAACATTAGCCGATTCATAAAACTAGGTAGCGAAAGTTTAAAAATTGAAGACCTTCCTGAAGATGTTCTTATTGGCTGGCTGGGGCATGAGTTAGGTCATGTAATAGACTATAAAAACCGGTCAGTGCCCGGCATGATTTGGTTTGGACTCAACTATTGGCTGTCTGGCCACTTTGTGAAAGGAGCGGAACGGAAAGCCGATGAATATGCCGTGCAGCATGGCCTGGGCGACATGATTGTAAAAACGAAAAACTACATTTTGAGCCATGCCCAGATACCGAGAAAGTACAAAGAGAAGATGAAGCGGCTATATCTCTCTCCAGAGGAGATTATGCAGATGGTAGAAACCAATCAGCATAACAACGCGCAGCCCGCTCTTTAGGCTTCTAAAAAATGTTCGAACTCCTTTAGCGACTCCTCGTTCATCATTCGAGGGGTTTTTACCTGGCCTCCCTTCTGCTTTTTCTCAGCATTCCAACGGTGAAAGTCTTCGGCAGTAATTAGCCTTACATCTACTCCTTTCAATGCTTTTGACCGGGCCACCCTGTAGTTTTTATTCTTGGTTTTGAGCAGCTCGTCCAGAGCCTCTGAAACCTCCTGAGCATTGAGGTCTTTTGCAGTTCCCAGGCCCAAAAACCACAAATGATAAAACTCTCCTTCGCGTTGAACCGCTCCCACTGTAAACTCAGGAATTTCTGCTCCAAACCTTTCTTCCAACTCCTGAATAGCCTCATTCATTTTAGCCACCGAAAGCTGTGACCCCACTACATTGAGAAAGTGTTTTGTTCTGCCTGTTATTTTGATTTCAGCTCGCTCCAGATCAGTAAACTTTACTGTGTCGCCAATGCTATATCGCCAGGCTCCGCTCACAGTAGAAATAAGAATAGCATAATCTTTCTCTAGCTCAACTTCATTCAACGAGAGAGCCGGAGCCTCAGGAAACGGGCTCCCGTATTCATCGAAATACTTCTCCTCAAAGGGTATGAATTCAAAATAGATACCTGTGTTGAGCGACAGTTGCATGGCCATATTTTGGCTGGGTCTGGCCTGATAGGCCAGAAAGCCTTCAGAGGCAAGGTAGGTATCGAGGTAAAGCATGGGTTTGCTGGTGAGGCTATCGAAACTAGCCCTGTAAGGCTCAAAGGCTACCCCTCCCGAATTGTACACCGCCAGATTGGGCCACAAGTCGTGAATGCTCTCCACCTTATTCCATTCAATAACCTTTTTTAGCATCAGCTCAATCCATGAAGGTATACCGGAAATGGCTCCAATATCCCATTCAGGTGCTTTTTTTGCTATGGCTTCCACTCGCTCGTCCCAATCGTCTATACCGGCAATCTCCTCCCCCGGTTTGTAGTAGCCACGAAACCAAAAAGGTATATTACTGGCACTTATTCCACTAATTTCGCCTTCATAATGCCCATCCACTTCTTTTAAATCGGTGCTGCTGCCCAGCATCAGAATTTGTTTCTCAAAAAAACTATCGGGCAAGTCGTGTTCCGAAAGACTTAATACCTGTTTCAGACCGGTTTCACGAATGGCTTCAATCATTTCCTGAGTGACGGGGATGCGCTTGCTCTTGTTGCCGGTAGTTCCTGAGCTCAAGGCAAAATACTCCGGTGTACCCGTCCAACTAATATCAGGTAGTCCTTCAATAGTTTTGTGCCACCATGCCTCCTTCATCCGTTTGTAGTCAAATGTCGGCACACGGCTGCGAAAATCTTCCACAAGTGTCTCAGACCGGAGAAGCTCTTCAAAGGCATAGGCCTTGCCAAATGCTGTATCTTTCGCCCGTTCGAGCAACTCGCGAAGCATGGTTTGCTGCAATTGGGAGGGGCTGTCGTTCGTTTCGGCTATTTGGCCTCCTACATCTATCGCTTTTTTAATGATTTTTCCGAGTAATGGCATAGTGTTATTCTTGTTTGCGCCCTATTTAATTCAAAGTTTAGACCAGATTAACCTTTACGGCTCAAGGGTTATTTGAAAAGGTGAAATGACCTGGCGTAACTTTCTATCCAAAGGTCTCCCTAAGTCGAATTGGTATTGGAGAGATTTTTGAATCACTATGATCAACTCAATAGCCTTACAGATGTTGGTGTGGATTATAATTTTTCTAATTATCACGGTGAGCACAGCCTTTCTTGCCTTTACGCAACGAAGTATTTCGCGCTCCAGGATACCTCGTTTCTTCTTCTTTTTGTTTGCTACGCTATTGCTGGCCACCTTATTTATTGAAATGATAAAGATGTAAGCAACGGAAGTTCAGCAACAACATACTGTGAAACCGGCACTGACAAAGCCCATTTGCTGAGTATTTTACTTTATCAAATTGACAGTGTAATTACCTATTTGGAAATAACCGGGAAAAATGCTTTTCGCCATTGCCTCTGACTTTTTTAAATAAACTTACTACTTAGCCATAACCCGATGAATGGACGAATCGGCCAGGTTAGCACTAGACGGAGTAAACCCCGCAAAATATTTAAACTCCCGAACCAGATGTGCTCTATCGGAATAACCCAGTTCATCGGCCAGGGTATTCCAGCAAGGTTTGGGGTTTTGGGTAATGCGCTCAATGGTATGGCTGAAGCGGGTAATGCGCTCGTAGGCCTTGGGACTCAATCCAAAATGGCTTTTAAACAAGCGTTGTATTTGCCTGTCGCATAAATAAAAATGATCGCGTAAAGCTTTAGTGCTGAAAAGAGCGTTTCCGGTTCGCGTGGCTCCCACTGCTCTTACGAAAAACTCATTGGCAACCTTCTGCTCATCCACCCAGTCAATGAGAAACTCATCTACCAAAGCCACCTGCTTTTCCAAATTCTCTTCTTTAAGAAGGTGGTTTCTAAGCAAAGAGAATATGGGGTTGTCTAAAAATTGAGCTTCAATGAAAGCATTGTGTACACTGTTTAGTGGAAATCTGAAAATGGCAGAAAACCACTCGGGCTTTAGCGATATGCCGATAACCTGGCTGTTGCCATGCATTTTCCAATGCACGGGTTTGTCCATGAGCCCTACGACATAGTTGCTCGGAAACACCCTCCATTCATTATCAATCTTACCCAATTGAAGCTCTCCTCTTACCTGAATAATCCACTCGGCAGTACCCAGAGGCAAACAGGTTTGTTCCGTGGTAAGGCTGTTAGGCTCAAAGTCTGTTGTGGTTACCCAATAATGGCTAACAATTCCCGATAAATAAGCCGAAGGTTTAAAAGTGTAGTAAGAAGGCCTCATGAATGAATACCAGACTTTGCCAATACTGTATTTTGCCAAAGAAGGTTGCAGCAGGTAAAGAATACTGCTGCAACCTTTCTGTTTCTATGGGTTGAGTTTCTGATAGCTAACCTCTGTTTTGCATCCGGTGCCCCCTCTAACTCGATGGTTGTAAAACTTGTACTACCTGCCTGACGAACTAGCTGATAGCTATTGCACTTGGCTTTATTATTTCGACACACATCCATATGGCTGTAATGTATCTGATATTCATTTTAGGATTCTTGAATAGTAAAAAAACACCTATAAGGTTTCGAGCGGTCGTGCTGCCGGAACAATATTGCGGACGGGAGGAGTAGATTTGAGGTATTTAAAAATAGCCCTGAGTTCGTCTTCCTCCAGCTGAGCATAGTTTGGCCATGGCATTGGCGGCAGCAAATCGCGACTGGCTTCAACACCCTTATATTTGCCTTTGGTCATGGCTGTTTTAAACTGCTCGAAAGTCCAGTTGCCGATTCCTGTTTCGTCCGAACTAATGTTTGCCGCATAAGAGACGCCCCAGGGGCCCACGGCCACTGTGCTTTGGTGGCCAAAGAGTACCCATTCGCTTACCAGTTCTTTATTGACCGCAGGGAGTGGTTCGTTTTGAGGGTGCCCTGAGAGCAAACGGGTGTTATCTTCTTCCGGACCAAATGCCGTAAAAACCTTGGGCGAATGACAGTCGCCACAACCAATGGTGGTAACCAGCTTTTTCCCTTTTAAAATTTCCTGCTGCTCTGTAAGTATTGGAGCCGTTATTTGCTGCTCCATAACAGCCGGTTGGCAAGCGGCTATTAGCCCCACTGCCAATGCCACCATGTAATTGACCTTGCTTTTCATAATGTTTGTTGTTGTAAGTTTTGAGTATGAATTTTTATGAAATTCAGTCACAAAATTAGAGCAGAGCCTTCGTTGGAGTATTGAAAAAAAGCGACATTCTAGCGAAAAGCACCTTACTTTCAGGGCTTTGCAAAGTGTGTAACCCAAAAAAACGGAAGGTCTACCGACTCAGACGAAAAACCCAGGCATGTTTCCCTTCTACACGACTGAACTTTATACCGGAGGTATCAATAATCAGCTTGCCTTTTCGGTAGTGCCAGGGCAGGTCGATAGAGTCATAACCTAAAAGATTGATTCGGGTTTCGCTATTGGGCCGGGGAATAGACAAAACCAACTCATCATCTGGCCATTGCATGGTAATGGCATATATATTACCCCGGTTTTGTGTATAGGCAATGTGTTGCTGCAGCGATTGGTAAGTGGCCTTCAACCCGTTTTCATTGCCTGCGAGGTTTACCAGTAAATTTTTCTGAGGGATGACTTCTTTCTTGCCATTGGGTGTTATCCAGTAGAGTTCCAGACGGGCATTGTGAGTTTTCTCAAAATATTCTATTCGTATGGGATACCTATTGTTTGCCTTTAAATTCAACACTCCCTGACTTACTACTACCGCATCATTACCCATAACAAAGCCATTGGCTCCCTCGGGCGCATTCTTCCATTGGTTAATAACGAGTTGGTCATTGATCCACACCCGAACCCCATCATC
The DNA here is from genome assembly GCF_002336325.1 of Roseivirga sp. UBA1976. Classification (NCBI taxonomy): domain Bacteria; kingdom Pseudomonadati; phylum Bacteroidota; class Cytophagia; order Cytophagales; family Roseivirgaceae; genus Roseivirga; species Roseivirga sp. UBA1976. The sequence continues at coordinate 65,130 of NZ_DDDQ01000098.1, forward strand.
GGCCAGTGCTTCTATCCGGAACGGGCCGCTTTGGTCTGGCCTCAAGTATCCTTCCCAAATGGCTGTAAACTCATCTTCCCTTATAGGACTTCCGGGGCTATTCCTTACCCAGTTAAAGTTTATTTGAGCATCCACTCGCTGCAAAGTGACCTGGCGCTCCTCACCACTTACGGTATACGTTTCAGCTCCATAAATGGCTTCCCCATTAATGGCCAGCCAGTCGCCTAATTGCATTAACCGATCTTGCTGTAAAAGCGGAATCTGACCATCAGCTGTTGGTCCCACATTAATAATCATTCCCCCACCATTGGCCACAGCTCTTACAAAACTGTGTACAAGTTCAGTACCGGTTAAGTAGGCTTGCAACTTCTCGAATCGGTTCAATCCAAACGAGCGCCCCAGGCCTCTTACCTCTGCCCACGGCCTGTCTGAGGTCTTTATTCCTGAGCTGTATTCCGGTGTAATAAAGCCCATTCCTTCGCTACCATTGCCCCACCGGTCGTTTACCACAGCGTCTGCTCCCACCAAATTAAAGTACCAGGCTATTAATTCAGCGGCATGCCATTCTTCAGCCGAATTGAACCACTCTCCATCCGCAAAAATCAGATCTGGCCTGTAAGTGGCGACAAGCTCTTTGAATTGCGGAATCATGTGTTGCTCTACATATGGGCCAATGTTACGATGCGGGTCGGTATCCCAACGATGCAATGGGTGGTTCCATTCAGGCAATGAATAGTATAGCCCCATTCTAAGTCCTGCGTCTTTCACAGCCCGGGTCAGTTCTCCCACCAGATCACGCTTAGGCCCCACTTCCATACTGTTCCAGTTGCGGGCATACCGGCTTGGCCAAAGCGCATAACCATCGTGATGCTTGGCAGCCATTACCACATATTTTGCACCTGCCTTGTGGAATATATGTGCCCATTCATCAGGGTTAAAAAGTTTTGCTTTGAACAATGGAGCAAAGTCGTTGTAGGTAAATTTTTCGCCATAATTTTTCTTCATGAAGTTGGTTCTCAGCGAATCACCCAGCATCAATCCGCGCAAATACCATTCTGCATAATCTTCTTTATTGCTGTATGCGGGAACAGAATAAACGCCCCAATGAATAAATACACCGAGTTTGGCATCGGTAAACCACTTGGGGTAAGGGCGGTTCTTCAATTCTTGCCAATTGGCCGAATAGACTTTTTGCCAACCGAAAGCCGGGGTATAACACAAAGTAACAGCCAACAACACAATAGAAACTAACCTCTTTTTCATGGGGCCACAGGAGTAAACCTCTAAGTTAAAGGAAATGGGGTGATGAACTAACTCGATTTAGAGCAACAAAAAAAGCCGATCAAATGATCGGCTTTTACGGTGTAGCGGGAGCAGGACTTTAAATACCATTGATAGTCAGTATCTTACAGTTTATTGTAAAACAATATATATCACAATTTAACCTCCTAATGAACTGGGTTTCCGTTTTCCAATTAAGCAAATACTTACTGTTTATCAGCTATTTACCTATCATTTCCGTTTTCTAATTAAGCAAAATTATGCCCAGAATGGAACATATTCTGCAAACTTCGTTGATACATTATGAGGATCCTTTGGCTTAATCTTATTCTGTTCAAGCGCTTCTTTGATAATTAGAGAAACTTGGGCTCTCTGTTTTTCATGCATACCAAGGCGCTCTCTGAGAGATGTGTTTGTCATGCCTCCGTCAGCATAGTATTTTATCACAGCATGTTGAAAAGCGGCTTCAACCCTCTCTGCCTTTGAAAGTTGGGCAAATGTTTTTGGAGAATACATTGTAACCCTAAAAGAGTTCTCAAGCTCTTCAAATTTCAATGGAGGAAGGCCATATATTTCTATAGCTATAACAGCTTTTTCCAAACCAGAACCCCTCTCTTCACAAATATTGTATCTTCTAAAAGCTGATGCCAATATCTCATTTCTTGACTCAGGCGTAGTTCGAATTAGTCTATCAATCTTTTTCGTTGGCAGTAACCTTCCTGGATTTGAAATGGATATTCTATCATCAAAAACTTCAATCATAGGCCCTGCTCCTTTAACCGTAAAATCCTGATGAATGAGGGCATTTGCAATTAACTCCCTCAGCGCAATTTCTGGATAAACACTCGTCTCTTGTCTTAAGGCATTCTTTATAATTTCACTACTCGGCAATAGGGCCTTTAAGAAGGTAATCAACCCCTCAAATCCAATTGCATAACCCTTTGAACCTGGGTATTCCTTTTCTGCTTCTACCTTATTCTTGCCTTTATACTTTATCAATCTAATGGTCTTTCTAGCAAGCCCATCAAACTCCTTTAAATTGTATGCTGCTGCCAAAGCTCCAAAATTGGTGATATAAAAGCCAGAACCATCAACTTCATCGAGCATTTTTTCATGGATCATCCAGTCGATAATCTCCCTATCAGTTGAGGGTACCGGTGCCTTTAAGAGTCTAAGAATTGACCTATAATCTATCATACTAAAAATCTCATGAGCCACCTTTAACTTTGAAGAGTGCAGCTCTTCAAAATGCAAAGTCTTACTATTGAGCATTAAACCTCCCAGTTCTTGCCGTGAAGCCTGCCTTGTTGTTCCACCACTTCGTATAAAAGCATCTTCCATGGTTCCTCCTTTTAAATGAACTGGTTTGATTGAGCTTTCCTTAACATACACAAAAAGTAAACTCACTCCTTCATAAGTCTGAATAGTGTGATCTATTGTTATAACTGGAAATAAACTGTCACGACAGATTGAAGAAAGTCTTTGCACAACTTGTTCAGCATCCACTTTTGAAATTCCAATAGGATTCGCTGTATTATCCTCTATGCCAAAAACCAAATAACCACCTCCAGGTAGGTTAGCAAAGGCAGATAAGTGCTTACTTAATTTTTTACTGTTTGGAGATAGTGTCTCTTTCCAGTCTATTTCATTCAACTCCTGAGGTACGGGTTTTAAACTATGATCCAATAAGTCGATAGCTTTTTTATACCATTCTTTCATTTTCCGTTTTCTAATTAAGCAAAAACAGACTGTATATCAGATACTTATATACTAATTCCGTTTTCCAATTAAGCAAAACTAATTCCATTTGGTGCATAAACAAATAGGCGAATATTATTCGAATAATCTCATCTTCATGGAGACCATCATTGATTTACTAATGTATGATAAGGTTATCTTATCTGATTAATCATCTTGCTAAAGTTCCCATCTACCACCTTTTCAGCTTCATCGATAGAGCACTTCCATACATTAGCCAAATAATTCAGAACAAGGCTCACATGAGAGGGTTCAATAGGCAACCCATTATTCTCAATGAAGGGGCCATCTGTTTCAGTCAACACTTTTTCAGCAGGAATTCTCCCAACTATCTTTTGCCCATTCCTACTCTTTACCATGGCCGGATTGACAGAAAAATAAAAACCATGCTCTGCTATCTTATCAATAAGCTTTAAAGGACCGCTATACCAGTGGAATATGGCACATTTAATATCATAGTCCATTAACAGCTCAAAAACCTGTTTTTCGGCCTTTCTAGAGTGTATACTCAATACCTTCTTTTGATCACGGATATTAGCCAAAATTCTCTTGAAGCTTGCTACCTGAACTTCCTTTGTACTGATTCCCTCATGCGAAAAATCTAGACCTACTTCTCCTACATATGAGGTGTACTGCAGCGATCTCAGGAAGATATCAAATTCTTCATTATGCTTATTCGCTTCAAGTGGATGCATGCCTAAGGCTAGTCGGATTCTCTTGTATGGTCTTACATACCTGAACCCCATTTCAAAATGACTTGGTAAGTTGGTCACCCCAATTACAGTCATTTGAGATCTGTCAATTCTTTTAAGCAGTTGCTTTGGATTGGGATAAAGGTCAATGTGACAATGGGTATCTATCATTAGAGGCCAAGATGCTTTTTTAATTTCGAATTGCCTTTATCCGAAATCCATTTAATGATTTCCTTCCTGGAATTCACTACTACATCCGCATAAGCATCTAGTTTGGACTGCTCAATATTTCCATCGACTAAGAGGTTCCTCTTAATTTTACCTTTATCTAAATCTGTCTTGAGAAAATCAAATAGTGCTTTGATGTCTGGCCTAAGTTTATCAAAGTCTGTCGCTTTTAGTAGATCAATTCCAAAATCTTCATTATCCCAGGATTTCGCATGAAGGGCAGCTCTTCGGTAAATACAGGGCATGCAAACACCACATTGTCCCGCTTCTCTATTATCCCAATGATATTTATGGCCTCTTTTCCCACACGACTTTGAATCCTTATATGTTGACATCAAAACGGTCTTATCTGAGGAATTATTAACCATACTACCCTTTGTCATAAACTCGAAAGGATTGAAGAGTCTCGTAGTAACTCCAACCGTTAGGAGAATATTTTCAAGAGAGTTAAGAAAGAAAGGGTGGGTGGTTCTAGTACTTAGTGAACTGGATCTGGAAGGAGTAAGAGGGTGATTAAGAGAAATGGTGCCATTTTCTGGAATTATAAGTTCAGTTACTTTTGGCATTTTCCTTATTAGATATAGACCCAGACTAATAAATAGTAATGAACGGCTTCTTTGGTTAAGATCTCTAGAAACTGTCTTTCCAGTTGAAAGCTTACTTTCAACCTTGACTCTCGTTCTTATATGCTCATATCTACCAGGGTAATGTTTTGCAAATTTGCTTATAATCTGATCTTGATCTGACTTAGGTCCAGAGTAAGTGGAATCAAAATGTGAGATTAAAACTCCCTTTTCTTTGATACTTAACTTCTTTAGCTCATTTATTACTCCCATTAATGAATCTAAGCCACCTGAAAAAAGACTTGCGAACTTATATTGATCATAGTCAAAAACTGGGATGTATTTCTTTCTTCGATTAGTTCGCTCCAGGTATAATTTAGAAACAAGTAGAGGCTTAAATGTCAGGGTCCACAAATCTCCGGTTAAGAAGCTTAGCATATCTTCAAATTCCGATTTGACTGAGGCCCATTTGTTAGTGTGCCGCACTGGAATCTCCAATTCAAAATCTCTAGTCCATCCATTGAATGACCATACCTTTCGGGCAAACAAATCATCAACTGCATATATTATGGAAGAGATCAAAAACAGATCGAACTCGATTGAATCTGTCTCTTTTGTAAAGTCATATAATCTTTCAAAATCAGGAAAGGATAGACTTGCTTTAGTTTCTACACCATCTTCCAAATATGAAATTTTAACATCTCCAAACTGCCCTTTTACAGTAGGAGTGGAAGCTTCTACTTTAATTTTAATCATCATCCCCAAATACCTTTAAGACGTCTTCTTGGATATTAAAAATTATTCTTTCCCCATCACTAGAGCCCCAATCCACCTTATTCAATGGATTAGTTTTGTTCATTTTTGTAAGTCTGTTATCAATGAATTTCTTTATTTGACCGAATAAGTTTGAACATTCTGCTTTACCTTTCTCTTCCACTAACTTTTCATAGAACATTACGGAGAGATGCTCAAACACATAATGTCCAAAATAATCAATAACTACCTCTTCTAAAGAACTCTCCTCCAGAGTAGCTTTCAGGGCTTCTTCCAATTCATCTGGCGTTTTTGCATCCTCAGCAATTTTTTCAAGTAATTTTCTCGTTGCCTCTTTAGCTGCTTTGTCATCTATTGACCTGGCAGAGCCGCTACAATAGTCAATCAGATGGTTAATTATGTCTTCCGCTGATTTACCGGTTAGATCAGTTAACCCAGTATCTGCAAGAGCTTGTGTTAAATCTCCTCCGGATGACGAAAAGCCTCCTAAAAAGCTACCTAACTTTTGAGCTGATCTTGCCCCTCCCTGCCCGGCTATTTTGGATTTGCCTCTGCCTGCATTTGATGCTCCCCCAACCACATTGACAAACTTGCTTAAAATTGAGCCAATATTTCTTTCTGCAATTTCACCGGTAGTACAACTTCTGGTTACTGAACTACTCAGATCGCCCCATTGAGGCTGCCCTTTAACTCTGGCTCGATATGACTTTGAAGTACCCATAATTTAAAGATTAAATGCTTTGGCTGCTTTTCCTTTTGAATTTGAAAAGAACTTAGTAAGTGGCTCACCTAAATCAGGATGAGACTTGAACTCTGACAAACTTGAACCAATAGCAGCTGGCATCTTTGCAGGACTCATTACATTTAGAAGTTCTCTATACAATCCTATACTTCCAGGTATACCCTCTTCCATAAGAAGGATGAATATTTCATGCGCTCGGTGACTGTCAGGCTGTTTTTTAATTGAATTGATTGCAAAGTCAAGGAACTGTTCAAGTTCATGGTCTATCATTGGTTTTATTTCGTCCCCAATTATCTTTCTAGAAACGGAGGCACTGATATTTTCCTGATCTAGTTTCTGATACACCATTTTTACAATCGGTGAAATAAGACTTGCCCCTGTAATAGTAGATGCTACATTGTCTCTTGAAAGCCAGAAATAATCCCTTAAATCAACTTCACTGAAGTAAGGTTCGACTTTCAACCACTTAATAACCTTATCCTTAGCCCAGAACTTATAACCTGAATTAATTGCTTCCCTTGCCTCGGAAAAACTAACATCCAGTGTTTTTTTCTCTAATTCTTGAAGCTGAACTGGCTTACCTTCCTGAGTCGACTGCCAATCATAGAGTTGTCTAAAAAGATCAATCTCAGTGTATTCAAGAATCATTAATTTGGCCAAAACAGCCTCATTAAAGCCTGAAATAGATGCAATTTTGGACAGCTTATTTCTTAAAGTGAAGGTGTTTAAAAATCGCTTTATCTGACGGGGATTGCCATAAAGACTTTGTGTGATAATTGGGGCTAGAGCTGGAATAGATCCTAGGCTTGATTTTAATTGCTCATATTCCTCATTAGTCACGATGGGCTTTAAGTTGACCAGGCCAAAGACTCCATACCTATTTTTTGATCTAAAATCCTTAAAAGAGACAAGAACCTTCTCGAAGCTTTTTGGCTCCAATTCTCTCTTTGAGATTAAAAGGGAAATATATGTCTCTACTTCAGAGTCAGAGAGCTTGGGCAATGAATATGGTACTTGTATTAACTTCTCCAGATAGTCATCAACTATACGAGTATTGTTTCTGACCTCACCTTCTTCATTATCATTTAATCCATATCTAGCACGTATGGCATGTCGTACGATTCTCGGATCAGCACCAATTACAAAAGCAGTATTGTCAACATTTAAGAAAAGCTTAATTGCCTCCAAGTTTTCAATAATTCTGTCAGTCGTGCATCTGTCCAAATCATCGATAACAACTATAAGCTTCTTTATCTTTGAAGTCTCGATCAATTCTTTGAATTCTTCCCTAAAATCTCGAATAAGAACAGTTCCATAGTCCTCCTTTGGGGAGTCCTTCAAAAGTGATTTAAGAAATTCTTCAGGCTTATCTCCTTTCAGTTTGTCCGAAATGTCGGAGGCGCTCAAGCTACCTAATTTCTGTGTTAGATATGGTATCAAAGAAACTCCTCCGGTGGCATATGCCGTGGCGGCTGGAATAACTACATTTTTGAATCCCAAGCCAGCAATACGAAGCCAATTGACAGACTTTATCATTGAAGAGGCTTTGTCTCTGACCTTTTTGTCAAACTTTTTATTTTCTTCAAATTCCTTCAAGATCGACTCTAGAAGAGCCGCCTTAGCGTCATCATAGCCCTCGAAGAGCCAACCATTGAAATAAAGAACAAACGTACCCTCATCCTTATTTTCAAGATTCTTGGTGAGTATCTTAAGAATACTAGATTTGCCACTACCCCAATCACCAAATACACCAATAGTGATTGGTAACAAGTTGTTATCCTCTAGAACTTCTGTAATCAGCTTAGCATGTACATCATAGCCTAAGAGATCTTCTGTAGTTTCGTTATCAGACCACATATTTGATAAAACTATTTGTTCTTATTGTTGAATAAAATACCTATTTCTAGGTATTTACATATAGAAATAAGCTATTTAAAACATCAAAACAGAGTCATTATTGAAAACCAATATCAATTGGTAAGACTTTAGATTCAGATTACCTTCAATATTGACACCCTTCACCAGTAATTCACCGTTGAATTGGCACAATCTTAGCCTTTGTTAACCCGAACGCACCTATAAGGCGTTCGCGAACGCTAACCCCGAACAATGGCCGAACCAAAAGCAAAAACCCATATTCAGCAGCTGGGATTCTTTGACCAGGATTTAAACTCCAGCTCCCATGATCAGATCATGATCTGGCTTCAGGATAACATTAACCAGATAATCAATGATCTTTACTATGAACCTATCGAGCCATGGGAGATCCAGAATCTGGTAACATCAACTAAGGAGAAAATTGAAGAGCACCTTCCGGAACTAATCCGGAGGAATCAATACCGGCAGGAATTTGAGCAATACACAGACTTGATCAATTCCCTGCAGGAGTGGGACGGTTCTAAAATTCTCAATAGAGAGTGGGAACGGCCACCAACTAGAGTTTATTCGGTTAAATGGGAAACCTGTATCGAGCGGACCGGTAGATCTCCTGGAGACAAATTCACTCTGGGCTTTGTAGACATGAGTGTTTCCTATACAAAAACCCATTTCTATATGAAAGGAATCCCTTATGGCCATGCCAGGCAGAACCAATTATCCGAATATGCACTTCCTTGGTTGGAGTTGCTAGAAGAACACTATGAGGTTTTCTTTGAAGTGAAGACCCGGATCCAATCGGTAGGAGCTCTTCTAAGACAAATTAACTTCTACAAAAGCCATAAGCCAGGTAATTATGTAGTGGTTTCTCCAGATGACCGACATAGGGATCTACTGGCCAGTCAGGGAGTAGGGTTTGTAAAGGCGTTCTCCAAATAACCGAACGCAAGACGAACGCTAATATTTGCGTTCGGGTATCCGTTCGGGTGCGTTCGCGAACGATGAGAACGGCCGTTCGACTTCCGTTCGTGATACCACCAGACGCTGTTCTTGTTATTCCAAACAGTGAAATCAGTGAAAATTACCGAATAACCGCTTAACTATCCGGTTATTGACCGGTGTTCTAACCGGTTTAACCGGATAGACTAGCTGATTATTCACTTAAGTAACCGATACTTACCCCCAGAGGCTTATAAACATCCCGAGCACCAGGGCGAACACAAATTATACGTTCAGGTGGCCGTTCGGTGCGTTCGCGAACGGAAAGAACGGGCGTTGATAAGGCGTTGGAAATCATCAACAACGCCATTTCTTTTGGCGTTGGTTCGTTGATCAACGGCTACCAACGGGCGTTGGCAACGCCCTCAACAGTGCTTAAATGGCGTTGACCAACGCAGACACAACGGTTATTCAGCGGTGTTTTAACCGGATAAACTGGCAGATTATTCACTTAGTTAACCGGTAATTATGCGTTTATCCAAGAGTAAAAGAGCATGATTTATAGGACGGTTATTTACATTAACACTACACTAGAAACTTTCATTTATTGATGAGTCTATGATCTTATCTATTAAACTGGGAGCATAGGTCAAAATGAGTTGTTTAATATTTTCCTTTTGCCATTTTTGGCAATAAGGTGAAATGTAGACTTGATTAATAAGTTTCTCCAAATCAACATTGAATTGCAATACCTTAGGTAGTTCTGAGGGATTATCAAATTGTCTTTGAACTTCTAGAGCCCAATTCCTCTGAATCTTTAGGAGGTGATTCATCTGAAAATTTGCCTAGATAAGAAACCAAAAATCTAACTTCTGACTCTTCAAAATATGCCGTGGATTTTGTATTAGAAGTTATGGTATTGGATTGAATTTCTTCCGGATCAAACGAATCTCTGTAATCAACTATTCTGTAATCGTATGCCTTGTCTCCCCAATCTATACTATCAATAACTTGTTGAACTGTAGTTACAATGGATATCCCCTGTAGGGTTGAATCCAAATATGAATACCATAAAGCTCTTGACTCAAAATCTTTCATTGTCCAACAGCTTATGTAGGTAGAGTGCCTCATATGATTTATGAATTTCGTAGCACCATCCTTATTTTCTGAAGGCATGTGATTAAGTATAAGTGATAATTCATTCCTATCTGCTGCTATAGCTACTTGATTAAAAGTCAGCCTTCTGTTGAAAAACAAATCGAGCAATTTGTCCATTCCCATGTATCTCCATATTACAGTTGAATCAACGGGCCTTTTAGGTGTTTGAAATCCCATAATCAAATTTAAGAATTGACTGGCTATTTACTTTAAATTGAAACATTAACTACTTACTAATTAAGCAGTTATTCAACAGTGGGAGAACCAGTTTAACCGAATAATCCTTAGAAATTAACCGCTTAGTAACCGCTTAGTATGCGCCTATACCAGCTAGATAACCAATGAAGCCAGGAAATAGGGCATAAAAAAACCACTCCCCCCGGAGTGGTTCCCCAATTGATATATGCCATCAATTACTCGATGGTTTCTACCAGTCCATTTAAGGACTTTTCTTTGTCACGGCCACTTAATGCAATGGCCGTACCGAGAGCTAGTACAAGTACTCCACCGACTATCAAACCGGTATTGGCACTTTGCTTTTTCACTGGTGCATTCATATTTGAAGTCTGTAATTGATTTTGAGCTGCCAGGTTCTGAAACCTAAGTTGCTCCAGCTCTAAAGCAGCTTGGTTATTCTGAGCAGTAATCTGCTGCTGAAGTCTCAAAGCCTCCAATTCTCGTTCAGCTTGTTTCTTAGATTGATTTCCACCAATAAGGTTAGAAACGAAATCAATCCCACTTCCTATCCACTCGCCACCATTAAGGCCTGGCTCAAGAGAATAATACTGACCATATTGATTATACATGGCTTAGTATTTCTTAGGAGAGAACTCTTCTTCTAGGATACCATCGAGCGCTTGCTCTTCTTCCGTTTCTACCACTATCTCATCAGTGAAGTCCGAAATCTCTAATGCTTCCTCAAGGTAAAGGAGATCGTTCTCATCAAAGTTTAACTTAATGGTATCCCCTTCTTCTTTATTGAGCACTAATTGCTCCAGATGATCAATTAACCCCTCAATTCGGTTCCAGATGAAAAGCCTCTGGAACTCTTCCTCATCATGATTACAAGCGGCTTCCACTTTACCTCTTAGAGTTTTCAATTTCTTGACATAAAGGATTACTTCACCATAGTTCCATTTGAAGCCTTGGCAATGGTTTTTAAGAAAAGTAAAGAGCTTTTTGAAGGTGATCATGCATAGCTTTCTTTCTTTGAGCTCTGCCTCTTCCTTCTCTTTTGCATAGAGATTGATTTCTTCTCTCTTCAAACCATTTAATTCCTGGATTGCCTCCAACAATTCTTGTACCTGTTCCGGATCATCACTTAATCCGGCAAGGCTTTGCTCAACATTGTACTCTTTAAACCAAATTTCTGATTGGGCCTCATCTATTCCCAAATCATAGGCAACACTGTCAATGTCGCCCCCTTCTTCGAAGAGCTCAAAGGCCTTCTGTTTCAATTTTAAATGTTTCATTTTTTTGTTGTTTTAAATTAACAGAAGCAATATGAGGGATTCCGTTAAGGGCGATGGGAGTTGCCCGCACTTACCTGTAGATAAAGTGAGTTACCGTTAGATTTCGTAACCAGGAGGGGCTCCTAATAAATCAAAAATCAGCTCTTGTTCTCTCACAGTGAAGTTTCTTTTACCATTGAGTTTGAATTGAGGTATCTCCTTTTGTATCTCACATTCAATTTCCAATATTGAGCTGGTTAAGGCATCTTTTCCAATACCATAAAGGCCTGCTAACTGTTTCCTTCCAAGAAATCCTTTGATTCTATACCTTGGATTTCTCTTGGGGTTGAATGCATCCATTTCCTTATCTAAGCCCATATCCTTATCATTTTGAGTTAATATTTAGGGGTATTCTAATCTCACAATCCATTGTAGGGATGCCATAGGTTTGGACGAACAAAGCCAATTCCTTTGGTGATAGCGTTCTAGAGTGATCAACTCCAATTTCCTTTAACCAATCAGTAATGATACACCGGTCTACTTGGTAAATATCTGCCAGATCCTTTCGCCTGGTACCAGCTTTTATAATGCTTGGTCTGCTCATAGTCTCAAAAAAATGTTTTTATACACGTTCATATTTTTTACTTTTTTCACCAGTTGAATTGCCCCTCCGAAACTCTCTCCAGTCCAGCTTAATCAGATAATCGGCTAGGTCTAGCCCTTTCTCTCTATCCTGAGCGTTCGCGTTGCGTTCGAGCAGATCAGAAACAGTGAAGCTGGTACCAGGTATTGACTTATTGAATTCAGCAGCTCTTTCACTCCATTTGTTGAATGCATGACCATCCTTGGATAGATCCGGAAAGAGTATAACCCTCCTACCCTTGAGTACTTTGCATTTTTCACCGGTTAAACTGCTTAGGTTAAATACAGCCAACCATAGAAGATTAGTTGGTAGATCAGGGAAACCGAAGTAAAGTGTAGCATAAATTGCCGTTTTGGGGGCTTCTACCAGAGCTATCGGATTATTTGGATATGCGTTTAGTAAGTGTTCACCGAACAAGCAGTCTATCAGCTTGTCATTCTTCAGATAATCTTCTAACCACTTAGGGTATGGTTTACTCTCTTTGTCGAGGTGTTTCTTAGTAACCGAATGAATCCAGTTCACATGGGTTCCATGGTTCTGCTCATCAAACTTCTTCAACTGTATTGCCCGAACGCACCCCGAACGGTTAATGAAAGGTAGGGCTAAAGCTCCGGCCATATAACCCTTACCTACTGTTCCCAGGTAATAAAGCTCTACTACTCCTTCGACATCTTCCGGATCTAAAGGAAAGGGTATTTTGTCCATTAGGTTCTGTAAAAAGCCATTCTGGGCATAGTTTTCCGTTCGCAGCGTTCGTTTTAGAATGGCGAACGGTATGTGTGAACGTTCGGTCTGGCGTTCGCGAACGGAGAACGGGCGTTCGGTTTTGCGTTCGTTTTGCGTTCGCTGAATACCGAACGCATCATTATAAGGATTTAGGTGGTAGCCACAGTTTATTTCTCTATCACAACGGCCATATTGTTCCGGCAGGTAGTCTCCAGTGCTGGAATCCACATACCAGACAAAACGCTTTTTACCACATCCAGGACAAGTGTGCTTCCTACTTCCTTTCTCAAGTTGATATAATGTAGTACTGTTTTCCATTTTCCTTTTTTACCATTCTTTCCTTTTGAACTAGCAATTACATTTTCCATTCTTTCTATATCTTCCATTTGACACCCAAAATGGCATAAATGGAAAATATGGTAAATGGAAATCAGGGTAGCTTTTTATATTGTCCATGTTCTAGCTTTTCAAGTAGTCCTGATCCCACAAACTCCTTCAGATAATTTGTCACGGTCCGTTGCTGAACATTCAATTCTTCTCCGATTGAGTCTGCTACTCTTCTTTCAAAAACATTTGGAAGTGATTCGTAAAATTTCTTCTTCTTAAGAGGAAATGACTCAGTAGGATCCTTTTTGAGAAGGCGGGAATGCATATACATTGAATGCTCTATAAATGTCTCTGTAAGGGCTATTGCAGTATCAAAGTCCTTCCCTGAGCAAACTTGATCTCTATTGGAATAGTCCTGGTTTTCCCAGGTTCTAAGAACCGTAAGAATAGCAGCTATTCTAGTTACAATTATGGCAGATCTAAAAATTATACTCTTGACGTCCGAGCCATAAGTCCTCACGTAATAAGCCGTCCATTTCTCATATTTCTCCTGAAGTTTATCTTCTTGTTCAGGCCTCCAGGAGAACTGAACACTTTCCCAACTCTGGCATTTTTCATAAAGGCTAAGTAGTTCCCTCGAATATGGCTCTAGTTGATCACGATAAGGGATCCGTTTTGATTTAGAACCAAATACATTTCTGAATTTTTCATCCCCATCAAAGCAGTAAAACATAAACCGACTAAACAGTCCATCTTCAGTATTTGGGATAATCCCTTTTAATTGGCCAGGTGTTCCACTGAGGGCAACTGAAAGACAAGGGTCTTCAATCTCTTTATAATTACCTGATCCCTTTCTGTTTTGGGAATGGGTTTCATGTTCAAATGCCTTCCTGAGAACGTCACTATAACCAGACCAATCTTGTTTTAAAGTATTGCCAAGGGTGTCGGCCTCCGATTCGAAAAGGATTGAACTGGGAATTCTGGCCATAGTCTCAACAAAAGATGCACTACTACTATTGGCCGGAATAAATAAGTACTGATAGTCGGGCTCCATTGGTTCATCGAGGTAAAGTCTTTCCTTGGCCGGAGTGGCACGGAATCTGGCCATTTCTGTTTGGTAAGCCTCCTTTTTAAGATCATTCTCTTTGATATATTTCCTTTGAATTGGTTGCGCCAAGTCCTTCCCATAATTCATCTTTCCCTTTCCACTAGCAGCTGGAGCAATAACAAAAAGAAAGAGGTTGGTTTTATAAGTCTTGCCATCGTGTTGAAATTGTACCCCTGGCATGCACCCACTTAAAACTGCTAAGGCACTAGCCAAAAAAACATCTCTATCCCTTCCTTGATCAAAGAATGCACAAGTGTCTTTAAGAAATTTGGGCAGTAACCGATAAATGTGTTCAGGAAATTGGGGAGTCTCAACCTTGGTTTTTACTCCCTTTAGCTGATCAATCTCTTTTGTGATTGACTCAGAGTCTTCTAAAACATCATGCTGTGGATTTAGGTCCATTTGGGGTATTGATTTGGGGGTTATACATGTTTGGAGGTTTTTTCAGGTCATGTATAGTCGTGGGTATGTGGAAGAAAAGGGCCAACCGGCCCTAGTTTAGGATTGCGCAGATTCCAAATCAGCCATTTTTTTCTCATTGGCCTCCATTTGAGCTATGAATTCATCACGCTCCTTAACCAATCTCTCCTTCACCCTTTTGGAAGTTTCCTTATGCTTATTTAGTAAATCCAAATATTCCTGATTACAAGAAGATTCTTGTTCAATTACTCGTTTATGAAGGGCTTCTAGCTCCTGGAGATGATCTTGGTCCTCGACAGGCATTTCATATGTTTTCCCTTCAAATACCTCATGGTACTTGTTAATCAAATAAGAAATATCATAACTAAGTCGATTGGGAGATTTGGAAACTTCATCTTGAAAAGCTTCAAACTCTAGAAGAGCTACATTCAAGATATTTTGTTGATTTTCTGGGAGTTCTCCGGCTAAGATTCTCAACCTTTCCAGAGTATTTTCTATATTGTTCATGATTAAAATATTGATTTATAAAAAGAAAAAGGTGTAGAGTTCAGGCTACACCTTTTTTATTCCATTCCGAAATATTGACGAATTGAAGACTCAGGAACGTAGATTTTTCTACCTTTTCTGATATACTCTATCTCACCGTCAGCAATAAGCTGATCAAATTTCCATCTTTTGATATTTAGAGTTTCCATTACTTCTTCTGAAGTCAACATTTTAGGAAGCTCATCTTTGTGAGGTATCTTTTTAACCAGGCTGTATAGCTCAGCAACTTGGTTCAACAAGGCATCTACCTTTTCATCAGAAAAAGCAACCTTAATATTTAATTCATTATTCTGGTTAGACATGATTAGTACTGTTTAACAAATGGTTTACGTCTTTAGAACGCTTTAACAGTACCAATATATGAAATATCATACATAAAAAATATTTATGTATGAATTTTAATACATGAATAGACTAACTAGGGTCGCTTATAAGCTTGTCCTCAAACTTGTTGATGATGTCAGTCCAGGTTTTAATAATATTTTCCCCGTACACGTGTTCTACATTCAGGAGCTTATTCAATATCAATTGATGCTTATTTTCCCAAACATATTCTGGAAGCCAAATGTATTCTTCGGACAACGCATTATGCCCGAAAGCCTTGACGTCTCTTAGCTCAGAAGCAAATTCTTTTATTTTATGATCTGATTGACTTAGATATTTAATTAGTACTTGGGCAATTTGAGTGGAGTCATACCTCCAATCAAGAATGTTTGCTAGATCTTCATGTCCGCAATTGATGAGAAAGTCGTGTAAAAGAATATTCTGATAATTTGAGACAACTTCCTGAACTGTAATCAAATAACTCTCTGTATCGTATAATTTAAGAGCATCACTAAGCTTAAACTTTTGATCTCTTTTTTCCATGTGCCTTGCGTAGAGATTAACAATACATGTTATAAGATGTACCTCCCTCTCTAGAGCCTCCGACAACAAATCATTGGGC